>CAMHBE010000044.1 GCA_946183095.1 uncultured Clostridia bacterium
ACCTCGCCATGCGGCACACTTAATCAATTTATCACAAATCAAATGATTTGTCAATAGTTTTTTTAAAAAATTTTAAAATTTTTTATATTTTTACAGAAAAAGACAATTCTTAGGCATTTACAAGCATCCCGGACGGATGTTTCAGAAGTGAGGAAAGATGCCAATTACTCCGGCAATGACCTAAATGGCAGTGTCGTTTACATATAACGTCCGAGGTGGGGGAAAAAGAACGAAAATCCAAATCATTCGGTTGCCGTGTTAATAAATAAAACGATATCAATAAAAATCGGTATAAAACCTTGAAATATATTGTGCAGTATGATAAAATAGTAAAAAAGTATGCGGAAAGAAGAACGCAGCGGCGTTAACATTACGCAGGGGTAAAAGAGAACAGATGAAGAATAATAAAAAAATCCGATAAGAAGCAGAGTGATGATGGTCGTGATGAACATTGCGGCTGTATCACTTACGGTTACGAGCATATTCGGTATCATCATAATGCTGGGGATACAGCATGAAGCGGAAGCTGCGCTGACGGAGCAGGCAAAGGAAAACCTCAGCAATATAACAGAGACAAAGACAGCGCTTGCGGATCTGCGGCTGAGGGGATATGCTGACATAGTGGGGGATTTTGCATACGGCGTAGAGGAGATCATGAACTCTCCGCAGAACTATAAGCCGCTTGATCTCACCTCGGAGGAAACATACGATACCGGAGACTATGTGTATTCCTTTGCTCTTGCATCGGAAGAATACGACTGGAACGAACTTAAAGGTCAGGCGGAACTGTTTGCGAATGCAGCGCACCGGTTCTGTCCGGCGGTGGAGTCTGACAGGAATGTCATCAAGACGGTGTATTTCGGAGTGGTTCGGCATCCTGACGCTCTCGACGGGCGAACTGGTATCTGTGAACGCGGGTCACGAATACCCCGCGATAAGGCATAAGAACGGTGATTATGAACTCATCATGTCCGACCATATGCCGCCGCTTGCGGCAGAAGAAGATCTGCGTTATCAGACCGAAGTCACGATGCTGGAAAAGGGAGATGAGCTGTTCCTATATACCGACGGCGTGCCCGAAGCCAAAAGCCCCGAGGGCAAGCGCTTCGGCATCGGGAAGATGCTTGAACTGCTGAATGCCGGCAAAGAGCTTGCGCCCCGGGACAAACTTGAAATGATGAAAAAAGAGATATATACGTTAACAGGCGGGGAAGACCTGTTCGACGACGTGACCATGATGAGCTTGATCTGGAACGGGAAGTGATGACCCTGTTCAGTGCCGCTCATCGGTGTTCGTGAACATCTCGCAGAATCTCCCGGAAAAAGCCGGAGGTTCTCCGTGCGCGTAAAGGTGCGATGTATCTCCGAAAGCATTCATGCGGAAAGCGGCAATGCCTTCCTCACGCTCCTCCGTGCACAGTATCGTGACGGAAGAGGGCAGGGCAACGGTACCGTGCCACAGCACCATAGGCGACAAGCCGAGCAGGTGCGACAGCAGCACGCATATCACGCCGAAGTGGCAGAACATTATAACAGTATCGCCGTTCGGGACTGCCGCCTCATAGCAGTTCCCGCTGCGCCTGTAGCCGTGCTTTTCCAGCAGTCTGTCGAGCTCCGTGCATACATGACTGTATGCGGCGGATATCCCCGCGTCGCGCATCATGGGCGGCTGTGTCCATTTATCCTTGTCGTAGTATTCCGGAACATTCGTCCAGTAAGCGGGCATCTGATCCCACGCGAGGCGTTTCTCACCGGTCTTTATATCGTTCACGAGCACAGTGTCGAACTCCCGCAGCCAGTCACATATAACGGCTTCGCGACCGACCTTTCCGAGAGTATATGACGCGGTCATGCGTGCCCGTCCGAGGGGCGAACAGTAATATTTCCGCACATTGAGCTTTGCAAGGCGCTCCGAGAGCAGTTCGGCTTCACGGACGCCTTTTTCGGTGAGCGCGTCATTCTCATAATCGGGATCGGCGTGTCTTACCAGCAGTAATTTCATTTTTTACAACTAACCTTTCAATACTCAAGACCGATAACGTTGACATTTTCGGGAAGCACATACAGGTAGCGCACACCGTAATCGCCGATTCCGACAACGCCCGTTATCTCGGTCCTTGCGTCATCCGGCGGGTAGTCATCCGGATCCTCGCTGTCAACGATTATCCATGTGAAGCCGAATTTAGTGCCGTCCTCCTGCTTCTCCATCATCGCGTTTCCGGTCATTCTGCGCTGGCTGATACCGTCACATTTTACTACCTTTCCGTCATGCTCACCCGCGAGCATCTCCTGAGTGAAAGTGACGATCTTATCGCCGCTGTCGAATTCGATCGTGATGTCGGGGGAACTGTAATCCACAGCCCTCGGATCAACGGCGGCAGCCGTTGTCGTCTCGCCCCATATATCGCCGAATGAGGGATCGTCTTCGGCGGTGGTAACTTCCGCGCCGCTGTCATCCTCGGGAGCTGCGGTATCCTCAGTTGTTGAGGCAGCTGCCGCGGTGGTGGTGGCGGTTGTAGTAGTGGTGGTTGCTGCGGCAGTCGCGGTCGATGCGGTGTTCCCTCTGCAGGATGAAGCCGTAAGTACAGCCGAAGCGAGAAGTGCTGCCGCAAGTGCGGCTGATGTCAGTTTTTTCATAGTCTGTCTCCTTTAAAATATCTTACTGCAAAATAACAGTCCGGTGATATTATATCACAATTGTGCGGAAATATCAAGCCTGTTTTTTTCGCGCAAAAGGCACGGAATATTGACAGAACGGCAATAATGTGGTATAATTATGAGAATTGCAGAAATCACAAAGGAGACATGACTTTGTATCATAAACTCGATCTCGGTGCATGGCGGAAAGTCTTTGCGGTACCGTCGTGTGTTGCCGAGGACAACCGCCTGAAACTCGCTTCCGGCGCGCAGCTCAAAGTCCTGCTGTATATGCTCGCTAACCCCGATATGGGCATAACCGGAGAGAATATCTCGGCTGCGACCGGCGTCGAAGTCCACGATGTTGAGGACGCGCTGCTATACTGGGTGAACGCGGGCGTGCTCGCCGAAGATGACAGCGGATACCGTCCGCCGGAGAAGCTGCCGGAAACGCACCGTGCCTCCGAAGTCCGGGAGACTGCTGCCGTACAGCAGCCGAACCCGCTTTCTACACCGGAAGTCCGGGCGGCTCTCTCCAAAGAGACGCACTTCCCGCCAAAGACCATAGCCGGTGCGGTGAACGGCAGCGATGCGGTGAAATACCTGTTTAACACATACGAGAAACTCGCGGGCAGACCTCCGCGCCATGCCGAACAGCAGACGCTCATGGTGCTCGTGGAGGAGATAGGACTGCCCTGCGAAGTGACTATGATGCTGGTGGAATACTGCTTCAAGATAGATAAGGCGACCCCGGCGTACATGAAAGCCGTGGCGCGAAACTGGTGCGATAACGGGATAGACAGCATACCGAAAGCCGAAGCCTATATAAAGCTGCTGCACAACCGCTACTCCGCAGAGAACAGACTGCGCGAAAAGTTCGGGATCGCCGGGGCATTCTCCGCAAAGCAGAAACAGATGATAGCGGAGTGGACCGATATGGAGATACCCGACGCGCTTATAGATGAAGCCTACGACAGGACGATAACCAACACCGGCAAGCTCAGTCTGCCGTATATGGACAAGATACTGCGCAAATGGATGAGCGAGGGTATCACCGACCCATCGCAGATACTGAAAAAGCCTGTCGCTTCCGTCGGCGGGCAGGACACGGCGCCTTCATATAATATCGAAGAGATAGAGCAGCTTTCCTACGACCTGTACAAGGAACTTAAATGACGGGAGGTAATGCGCTGTGAAACAGCCTGTCAAGGCGCTTGCCACGACCACGGCGGTCATCGGTTATTTATTGTGGACAGCATTTGTTCTGATCTGCATCAATATCGGTATAATATATTTCATCTGGATACTTCCGTCGGACGAGATATACACCGTGGAAACAGAGTACGGTGACACATTTACCGTGCGCACCGATTTTATGCACAAGACAAGCCTTGAACACAGAAGATCGGGTCTGAACATAAGGATAAACCACGAGATCACGGCTGAGGATCTCACTGCGCTGTGTCACAGCAGTGAACTCACCGTATATATGGTGGACTGCTTCGCTGTCTATGACAGCGGGGACGGGTTTAAGCTTTTTAAAGGCGACCTTGCCGAAAATGCCGCACTGACACAGCTTATAAAGCAGAACCTGCTTTCCGGAGATGATTTTTTCCGGAGAAACACAGAGTATTTTCTTAATGACAGGTACTTTCACGACGAGACCGTGTATATGCTTAAAACGCTTATCTCCGGAAATTCCGAGTACGACGATGAACTTGCGCGGTACGGATTTAAACCGGACAGCGGCTTTAACGAGAGCATACGCGGGGTCGCACGGCGCTGGCTGACCAAAGGCACCTCGGAAGGCCGCCAAGCCGCATAAGCAAGGAGCGTATATGGGATTTGACAAGAAATACTACACCGCCGCGGAGAACGAGCTGAACGGCATACGCCTGAAGAACAGCCGCATACTCTCCGCAAGAGAGCGTGAAACGGACGAGAAGTTCCCGGAAGTGGGGAAGATACGCAGAGAGCTTGCGGGTACGACATCGAAGCTCCTGCGCATCATAGCCGACCGCGATCACGACATAAAGGAGCAGCTTTCGGTGCTGGAGCGCGAGAACCTGCAATTGCAGGACAGACTGAAAGAAACACTGGTGCGCTGCGGTCTGCCGTCGAACTATCTCGACCCGATATACGACTGCGCGTTATGCCGTGACACGGGCGTATCGGACGGGAAGCTGTGCGCTTGCTTCAAGGAGAAGGTGAAGAAGGCTGCCGCCGCGGAACTCAGCAGTTCCTCGCCCATGCAGCTCTGCGGGTTCGATACTTTCGACCTGACATATTACGACGATACCGAAGCAACGCCGCTGGGTGCGACCGCAAGAAAGATAATGGCGCGCAACCTCTCGTTCTGTGAGGAATATGCCGGAAACTTCCGCCTTCCGTATGAGAGCCTTCTTATGCGCGGCAAGACGGGACTCGGAAAGACGCATCTGTCCCTCAGCATCGCCAAAGCGGTCACGGAAAAGGGCTACAGCGTGATATACGGCTCTGCGCCCGACCTGCTGCGGCGCATAGAGAAGGAGCATTTCGGCAATGCCGCCGATGATACCGACACCCTTGAACTGCTGACCTCCACCGACCTGCTGGTGCTGGACGACCTCGGCGCGGAGTTCGAGAGCAAGTTCTATGTATCGGCGTTCTACAACATAATAAATGACAGGATGAACCGTTCTCTGCCGACCGTCATCAGTACGAACCTTGACCTCGCTGAAATGGAGAAGCGGTACGGTGAGAGGATATCGTCGCGCATATCGACGATGAAGATGCTGATGTTCGTAGGCAGCGACGTGAGATTTTTAAAGAAACGGAGACAATCATGAACAGATTAGCGGCAATAGTCGGACGCCCGAACGTGGGCAAATCGACGTTGTTCAACAAACTTATAGGTCAGAGGCTCTCCATAGTGGAGGACACGCCGGGAGTTACCCGCGACCGCATCTACGGGAAAGCGGAGTGGCTCAACAAGAGCTTCATGCTCGTTGATACCGGCGGTATCGAGCCGAACACGAAGGACGTTATCCTCTCGCAGATGCGCGAACAGGCGCAGCTCGCTATAGACAGCGCGAATGTGATAATATTCGTGACCGACATCACTACCGGCGTCACAGCGAATGACGAAGCGGTAGCGTCGATGCTGCTGAAAAGCGGCAAACCCGTGGTGCTGTGTGTTAACAAATGCGATTCGGTGGGAGATCCCCCGCCGGAGATATACGAGTTCTACAATCTCGGACTGGGCGACCCGATACCCGTTTCATCGGTACACGGTCACGGCACCGGCGACCTTCTCGACGCGGTAATGGCGGGAATGCCGGAGGACGACGAGGAAGATGCCGACGACACGCTCATAAAGGTCGCGGTCATAGGCAGACCGAACGCGGGCAAATCCTCGCTGATAAACAAGGTGGCAGGGGAGCAGCGCGTAATAGTTTCCGATATCGCCGGAACTACCCGCGACGCGATAGACACGGTGGTGGAGCGCGGCGGAGAGAAGTACCTGTTCATCGACACCGCGGGCATCCGCCGCAAGTCGAAGGTAACGGAGAGCATCGAGCATTTCAGCGTCCTGCGAGCATATATGGCTGTTGACCGCGCGGATGTTTGCGTGATAATGATAGATGCTAACGAGGGATTTGCCGAGCAGGACAGCAAAGTGGCAGGCTATGCCCACGATCAGGGCAAAGCGTGCGTTATCGCGATAAACAAGTGGGACAGCATCGAAAAGGACGACAAGACGATGAACGAGTTCCGCAAGAAGCTGGAAGTCGATTTCTCGTTCATGTCCTATGCGCCGATAGTGTTCATTTCGGCACTTACCGGTCAGCGCATCGACAAGCTGTTCGAGCTGATAAGATACACCGCCGAGCAGAATGCCCGCCGAATAACGACCGGTATGCTCAACGACCTGCTGAGCTACGCCACGTCCCGCGTACAGCCGCCGTCCGACAAGGGCAAGCGCTTAAAGCTGTACTACATGACGCAGGCTTCAACAAAGCCGCCGACATTCGTTGTTTTCTGCAACAACAAGGAGCTGTTCCATTATTCGTATCAGCGCTACATCGAGAACCAGATCCGCGAAGCATTCACACTTGATGCAACACCCATACGCATAGTGGTAAGAGAACGCGGTGACGAGAAGAACGCGAAAGCGTGAGAGACCGCGCATTGGGACAGGGCGCACTTGTGCCTGTCTGCAATGCCCTGTCCCAGGACTTCAGCCCGGTCCCTTTGTGCGGCAAAGAGACCGAAAACGCTGAGATCGTAAAATTGGAAGGTTTTGAAAATGGATAAAACGTTGTTGTATGTACTTTGTTTCGCGGCTGCCGTCATTGTGCCGTATCTTATAAGCGGTGTGAACTCCGCGATAATCGTGACAAAGATAAAGTCCGGGCAGGATATAAGAACTCTCGGCAGCGGCAATGCCGGACTGACAAACACTCTCCGTACACAGGGCAAGGCCGCCGCGCTGTTCGTGCTTATAGGCGATATTTTAAAGGGCGTACTGTCGGTCGTGTTCGTTCATCTCATTTTCCGAGGACTGCTCGGGATAGATACATATTCGCACACCGAGGGCTGGTCGTGGGTGAATTACCTCGCCGGTATCTTCTGCGTACTCGGACACGTTTTCCCCCTGTACTACGGATTCAAGGGCGGAAAGGGGATACTCGTCACATTTGCCGCGATGCTCGCGATAAACTGGATAGCCGGAGTCGTGCCGTTCCTGATATTCGCGGTGGTCGTGGCGATATCGAGATATGTGTCCCTCGGCTCCATAACCGCCGCCGCCTGCTATCCCTTTGCGGTGCTCATATTCTCACTGATGCAGAATGACAGCGCCGCGTGGATATGTTTCGGTCTTTCGGCGATCATCGGCGCAATGCTGATAATCATGCACCGCGAGAATATAAAAAGACTGCTCACACACACCGAAAAGAAGCTCGGACAGAAGTCCGCACCCGAAAAGGAGGATGCACAATGAACAGGTATATCATTGATGAAAAGAATGTGAAACTGACAGGACGCGGGACATACGACGAAGACGGCATATACTGGTGCGCTCTTTCGGGAAGCGGCTTCGAGTGTCATTTCACCGGTTCGTATCTTGCGATAACACTTGTCGGCGACGGCGCGGCGGAGATACCGGACAATGACCTGAACTGGGCGAGATATGCCATTTATGTGAACGGTATCAGGGTAATGGAGGGGCTGCTGAACAATTTCACGACCGTCAGAAAAATAGAGGTCATAAAAGCGCCGCAGGGCGTGACCGTCGGAGCGGATATCAAGTTCATCAAGCTGTCGGAATGCGCGATGTCTACTGTCGGTATCTGCCCGATAGAGTGCGAGGGCGAGGTCGCGCCCATACCCGCAAAGCCGCTGAAACTGGAGTTTATCGGCGATTCGATAACCTGCGGCTACGGGGTGGATGAATACGACGCGAACTCGAAGTTCCGGACGGCGACGGAGGACTTCACAAAGGGTTATGCCTACAAAACCGGAAAGCTGCTCGACGCAGATGTATGGGCATTCTCCATAAGCGGTTGGGGCATCATCTCCGGTTATACGGAAGAAGAAACGCCCCGTGACGACCAGCTCCTGCCGCCGTACTATGAGAAGCTGGGGTATTCTTTTCAGAAGTTTGACGACCGCGACGGCTGGCAGCCGCAGGACTGTTCGTGGGATTTCACGAAGTATGTGCCCGATCTGATAATCGTCAATCTCGGAACGAACGACGCGAGCTACTGCAAGGACAACGACGAGCGCAAGGCTCTTTACACCGAGAAGTATGCGGAATTTCTCGGAGATGTCCACAGATGCAATCCCTCGTCGAAGCTGCTGTGCGTGCTGGGCATTATGGACGACCGCTGCTGTGACGCAATGGAAAAGGCAGTGCGGATATTCAGCGAAAAAAGCGGGTTTACGGATATCCACACCATGCGTTTCACACCGCATGACGGTTCACTCGGCTACGGTGCCGACTGGCACCCGTCACCGGCGACCCATGACAAGTCTGCGAAACTGCTTGCCGAAAAGATACAGGAAATAATGAAATGATAAAACAATGTCCCTCACCGAAAGTGTGGGACATTTAGTCTGTCAAAAAACTTTATCCGTATTCAATATCATTTCGGTGCAGCGTTAGGCTGCCGCAGGTCAACTGCTGACCGCTTGGTAAGCGCGCATCGTGCGCGCCTTTGGCGGTCAAGGCACTGCATCGTGCAGAGGGGCGCGCAGCCCTTGTGCCGTCTGCCAATGCAGGAAGCATTGGTAGGGCAATCCAAAGCGTGCACGACGCACGCAGATTATAATTGCCCGAAAAGACAAAGCGCGAACGCGCCGCTGCACCTACTTTATTGACACGCTGCAATGTCCCTCACTGAACGTGAGGGGCATTGTGCTTTATGACTGCCTGAGCGGTATTTTGACCACATATTCCACGAAATCTTCTGTGCGGTTCTTCTGCGTCTCGCAGTTTATACCCGCTTCTTTCATGGCGTCTATGGTCTTGTTGAAAGTGTTTATATACAGATTGACTGCGCGGTAACTCCAGCGGCGGGTAACTTTCTGTTTCGGCGGTTCGCCTTTCAGCAGCGCTTCTATATAGGAATCCGTCTGCGATGTGTTGAGATCGTTCGTGCCGATGTAGTGTATCGCGTCGGCTCGCTGCTCGTCGGGTAGCCGCAGCAGTGCGCGCGCCTGCCGTTCCGTCAGCTTGTACCGTACAACGAGCGCCTTATCCTCGTCGGACAGTTTCAGCAGCCGCAGCTTGTTCGCTATCGTTGACTGCGCGGTGCCGAGCCTTGCGGCAGTCTCCTCCTGTGTCAGCCCGTAGAAGTCTATCAGGTTCTTTATCGCGTAGGCTTCCTCTATGAAGCTGAGATCCTGTCTTTGCAGGTTTTCGAGCACTGCGAGCACCGCACTGTCCTTTGCCGTTGCGCTGATGATGATGCAGGGCACGAAACTCATGTTTAGCAGCTTGCACGCCCGCAGTCTGCGCTCTCCGGCTATCAGCTCATAGGTCAGGCTGTTCTCGACGCGCCTTACCGTGAGGGGCTGCAGGATACCGTTCTGCTGTATGCTGACCGCGAGCCTTGACAGCTCGTAGTCGTCGAAGATGACCCTCGGCTGTGCGGGGTTGGGAACTATCGCGCTGACGGGTATCTCCACGACCTTGTTCACCGCAGTCTCTGCCGTGTTTTCCTGAGTTTTCTGAAATATTGCCATTTTGAAATTCCTCCGTTATGTACATCTTTTGTCATCACTGTTCACAACTTGATCGGAAAAGAGAGGTTTACGTTTATGTCTCTTGAGTTGCGGATAGTGATTTTGTATTTACATGATACCACGGATATTCACGTTTTTCCACACAAAAATTCCCCCGTAAAATGCCTTTGCTGTGCATTTTACGGGGGTTTTCCGCGTTATCCGCCCTGTTTCGGCAATATCCGGTGTCGTGTGCTGTCGTGTAACTTCGGATGCTGTCAGTGTTTTCTGTCCGCGCTGACCGTCCCGTCGCTGTAGTATGCGATAACACTGCGCAGCTTGCCGGTATCGAGGTCTTTGCCCTTTATCGTAAGTCCGGACTTATTCATGAGTTCGGCGGCATTGACCTCCGCGAGACTGCATCTTATGGCGTTTACGCCGCCGCAGACCACGGTAAACTCGGTGCCGCTGACGTTTATCGCGCCTTCTTCGCCGACTTTCATTTCCCGGAAAGTCTCGCCGTCGCGCTCGGTAACATACTTCACCGGCTTCTTGTCAAG
>CAMHBE010000045.1 GCA_946183095.1 uncultured Clostridia bacterium
GCATACATGTCGTATGTCAAGGAAAATTTGTGCAATATGACGGCTTTAGGGCGGTACGAATGGGCGGCAAGAGGTTTTTGGAGATGCCCTTTATTCGATATCGGGTACAGCGGCACATACGGCTGCACCTGAATGACAGAGGACAACTCCGAAAGCCTTGACTCAGGCTGATCTTCTGACAGAATATTTGTCTCGGTAGAAGGCGTAATCCTTCTCGTACTGCTTGGTTTTCTCGGCTTTAAGGTGGTTGATGTATTCGTGCATATCGAAGCTGTCATGCGCTATCTCGATCATGCAGACCGCGATATTCGAGCAGTGGTCGGATATCCTTTCGAGGTCGGTGAGCAGGTCGGACAGGACAAAGCCCATTTCGATAGTACACTCCTGCCTGCGCAAACGCTCTATGTGTGCGGATTTTATCTCTACTTTCAGACGATCCACCACCTGTTCGAGCGGTTCCACGGACAAAGCCTTGTTCAGATCGTCCTCCTCGAATGCGGATACCGACATTTCCAGTATCTCGGTAACTGCCGCGATCATCACCCTTATCTCGTCTATAGCGTCATCGGAGAATTTCAGCTCCTTATCGCTTATCTCCTCCGCTGATTCAACGATGTTCACCGCGTGGTCGCTCAACCGCTCAAAATCCCCGATCATGTGCAGAAGTTTCGACACTTCATGGCTGTCGGATTCCGACGTGTTGGCGTTACCGATCTTGACGAGGTAGGTGCCGAGGCTGTCTTCATACATATCCACGGCTTCTTCGAGTTCGCGCACCTTCTTGGCTTTCTTCTCGTTAAACTCAAACAGCGTCTCGAAGGCGAGCTTCAGTGAATTTACGGATTCGTTCGCCATTTTTACCGCGACTGTTCTTGCACGGCCTATCGCAATGGAGGGAGTTGGCAGCAGACGATCATCGAGCAGTGCAAATTCGCCTTTATCCGACCCTTCCCGAATAACAAGACAGGCGAGCTTCTCAAGCTGCTTGTTGAACGGGGCGAGGGAGAGAATGGTCAGTATGTTGAACGCGGAGTGACAGATAGCGATACCGAGGGGAGTTACCGCTTCATTCGATATTGCCGGCTTGAATACCGCGTTGAGGACGGAGTATATGGTGAGCCATACCACAGTACCTATGGTATTGAAGCTCAGGTGGATGAATGCCGCACGTTTCGCGTTCTTGTTCGCTCCCAGCGACGAGAGCATCGCGGTCACACAGGTGCCGATGTTCTGACCCATTATAATAGGTATGGCGCTGGAATATTTGAGTGTGCCGTTCAGCGATATCGCCTGCAATATGCCGACAGACGCGGCGGACGACTGGATGATGGCGGTGATTATCGCACCCGCGAGCACGCCGAGAATGGGGTTCGAGAACATTCCCATAAGCTCCGTAAATTCCGGAACGTCTTTCAGTCCCGAAACTGCGCCCGTGATTATCTGCATACCGTACATCAGGAACGCCAGACCGAACAGTATCGACGCTGTATCGGCTTTTTTGCTGTCTTTCTTGAACAGCAGCAGTATCAGTATCGCCGCAAACGCGATAAGCGGCGTGAACGTCTGCGGGGTCAGGAACTTCACCCAGATATTGTCGCTCTCGACACCTATCAGCGACATTATCCATGACGTGACGGACGTACCGAGGTTCGCGCCCATTATGATGCCTATAGCCTGTCCGAGCGTGAGGATGCCCGAATTGACAAAGCCGACGACCATTACGGTGGTGGTCGCGGATGACTGGATGACCGCGGTGATGACTACACCCAGCAGGAATCCCTTGAATTTGGTGGATGTAGCGGCAGACAGCAGCGTTTTCAGCTTGCCGCCCGCTTTCTTTTCGAGACCCTGACCCATGAGCTTCACACCGTAAAGCAGCAGAGCCAGTCCTCCTAACAGAGAAAACACGTTGAAAATGTCCATAACTTACTCTCCGGACCGACGCAAAGACCCGAATACGCCCCGCGCAGTCACTGAATACTCTTTTCTTACTCTCTTACAATACCACTCTTAACCGATTTTTTCCTTTTCACACACTATAATTATAAACGTTTTTTATGACAATTTCAAGTAAAATCCGTGTTTAAAATTAAAATCGTAGTTTTCCATAAGCGGCGCGGGAAGTTATGAAAATATCCGTGCATTTTCAACAAACCGCCCTGCCGCGCAATATGTCACTGTCTTGCCGAAAGTCTTTCATCAAGTTCCGCAAGGATATCCCGCCGCAGGGAGTTCACCGCCGACGCGGACAGCATCAGCCCCTCGTCAAGCTCTGTCTCCGCGTTTCCGAGGGTATAGACCGTCCCGCCTGTCTTGGAAAGACGCTCCCGCAGTTCATCGGCAGTTATCGCACGGTTGACGGCTTTTTCGGGAACGATGCCCGTGCCGAGCGTAAACGCGGTATCTCCGCAGCGAACTTCGGCAGTTACCGGCTCCCCCGCCCTTACGGTCAGCGAAACATCGAAAGTGCGGCGCTTGTACGGCTTTGCGTAGAGCTGCCGCAGTTTTGCGAGGGTATCGGCAGATGCAGCATCATCGGGTGTGCGTATGCCCTGCATATCCCGGAGCTTACCGGTATAGTAGCCGTCTGTGAAGCCGCTCCGCGAGAACACCCGACGCAGCGTGTCGGTATCGGGCTTTCTTCCCGCGAGAACATCCCGACAGGCGGTGACTGCCGCCGCGACGTACTCCGGGCGCTTCATCCTGCCCTCTATCTTCGCCGAAGTAACGCCGATTCGGTCAAGTTCACGGAGACGTTCTATTACGGACAGATCTTTCAGCGACAGCACGTTATGACGCTCCCCGCAGGTCACATCGAGCCTGCACGGCTGCGCGCACAGTCCGCGGTTGCCGCTCCTGCCGCCGTACATCGCGCTCATCAGGCATTGCCCGCTCACGCAGACGCACAGTGCGCCGTGAACGAACACTTCCGTTTCGATATCGACGTTTCGCACGACGCGTTCTATTTCGTCAAGTGACATTTCCCTTGCAAGCACGACGCGCGAAAATCCCTGTTTTCGGGCAAATTCCGCACCCGCGGCCGATGTCACGGTCATCTGTGTGGATGCGTGCAGGCGAAGAGAGGGCGCAGCGCGGTGTATGACCCGTGCCGCACCCATGTCCTGAACTATCACGCCGTCGGCTCCGGCTTCTTCTGTCATGGCTGCGGTCTTTGCAAGCTCGTCCAGCTCGTCGTCGAACACGAGCGTGTTCAGCGTAACGTAGAGCTTCACCCCGCAGATGCGGCATCTGCGCGCGGCGGCGCTGAGCTGCTCCAGGGTGAAATTCTTTGCGTTCCTCCGTGCCGAAAACGCGGTAACGCCGAGATACACCGCGTCCGCGCCGGTATCAAGAGCGGCGGTGAGTTGTTCCTCGCCGCCGCATGGTGCCAGTATCTCGATCATGTCGTTTCAGTCTCCGCATCCGCCTTTGCTTCGGACTCGGCATCGAATGTGGTCTGCACATACTTGCCGCTGAGACGTTCCTCGCTCCTCATGTTGAGGATGTTTTTCAGGCGCTCGACCTGCTGCTGGAGCTCGATGATCTCCTCCTCCTTGCGGGCGATACTCAGCCCGTAGGAATTTTCGTAGTTCTTGAGTATCTTTCGCAGCTTATCGTTCTCGTCCTCTTTTTCATCAACCTTATGACGTATGTTCTGTTCGGTCTCGGCAAGAAGGTTGCGCAGTTTGTCGATCTCGCTGCTGCGGCTTTCGAGCTGCTTTATGGTCTTTTGCAGCTCGGCGATCTTCTTCGCGGATTCGTTCTCGTCCGCTGCCGTCTCATGCGCCTGTTTCAGCTTTTCTATCTCTTCGTTGGCGATAGCAAGTTCTATTTCAAGATCTTCCTTCTCGGAACGCAGTTTTTTCAGCTCTTCCTCATTTACGGCAACAGTGCCGTCGGCGCTGACGGAAATGGTGTTTATCTCCATTTTGGTGATCTTTCCGTTGAGCTCAGCTATCTGCTTGTTCGCACCTTCGAGCCTGCCGCGGGAATCCTCGATCTCCTTGCGCAGAGCTTCGTTCGCTGCCACCTCGGTGAACTTCTCGGTATTGAGCTGGGCGATTATCTTGTTTGCGGACGCGAGAGCCGTCTTTGCATCTTCAAGTGCGTTCTCGCTCTCGGCATACGCGGCAGCAAGTTCATCCTTCTTAGCTGTGATATCCGCAAGTTTTGCGGTAAGCTCCTGCTCACGGGCTTTAAGTTCCGCATTCTCGTCCTTTACGGCATTCTCCGCGTCGCTGTGTGCGGAAAGCTGTGCGGTGAGCGTATCTATGCGTTCTTCGAGCACTTCGGTCTTGCCGTTCAGTTCTTCGATGAGAGCCTGATCGGCATCGCTCCTCTTCTCGCTGAGGGAATCCCCCATCAGCAGCAGCGCCGAATAGGCTGTTGCTTCCGCTTCCGAGAGGTTGCCCATTTTTGTTGTCACATATAATATCTGATCCTCGAATTTCTTTGCAAAATCGAGGACTTCCTGCTGATGATCGGTCTTCAGGTAGTATCCTCTTCCGTTTACCTGTACTCTGAGCTTGTCCATAAGTATGACGATACCTTTCACAATATTATGCGCAGTGCGCACCTATACATATACATTATACTACAAAACTTCCAAAAAGAAAAGGGGTTTTTGAAATTTTTTTGCAAATTACATCTGCTTGTCAAAACAACAAAAAGATACATCGCTTTTTATGCAAAATCACAAGGCACATCGGTATTTCCCGCAATAACACGGCAGCCGATCTTATCGTTTTTTGCACCCCTCCGTGAAAAAAGTTGCAAATAATATTGAAATTTTCCACAAAATATAGTATAATGTATTGTGATATTTTTGAAAGGAAGTTAGCCTATGCGTCCCGAACTCGTAACAGGAATAAAAGGTAAGCAGACCGAGACAGTCACCGAAGAAAACACCGCCGCCGCCCTCGGGAGCGGAAGCCTTCGCGTTTACGCAACACCCGCAATGATCGCGCTCATGGAAAAGACTGCCCTTGCATCCGTCGCCGATGCCCTCGGAGACGGCATGACAACGGTCGGCACAAAGCTCGATATCGCCCACACCGCCGCTTCGCCCGTAGGCAGCGCCATAACCTGCGAGAGCGAACTTACTGAGATCGACCGCCGCAGACTGGTGTTCAGAGTGACCGCATACGACGAACACGGCGAGATCGGCAGCGGCATACACGAAAGATTTATCGTTGACTGCGAAAAGTTCCTTGCAAAAGCACAGGCTAAACTGCAATAAAAGGGGGATCCCGGTATGAACATCAAAACGTTTTACCTCAACAACGAAAAGACCGTGCTCATGAAAGCGTATCTCCTCGGGCAGGTCGAAAGCATAGAGTGGTGCAGAAAACGCCCCGCTGTGCTCATCCTTCCCGGCGGCGGATATGAGTTTCTTTCCGAACGCGAAGCAGAGCCGATAGCCATGCGCTACCTTGCGGAGGGCTACAACGCCTTCGTTCTCTACTACACCACAAACGCCCGCTATCCGGCAGCTCTCGAAAATGCCGCATACGCGCTGTATAAGATACGTCTGCGCGCCGATGAATTCGGTATCGACAAGGAAAAGATCGCGGTATGGGGCGCAAGCTCCGGCGGTCATCTCGCAGGCTGTCTCGCTACCATGTGGAACGACGAGGCACTGCTGAACTCCCTCGGCTGCGCCGCAGAGGATATCCGCCCGAGCGCCGCAGTGCTGAGCTACCCCGTCATAAGCGGCATAACCAACCCCCACAAGGGTTCGTTCAAAGTCCTGCTGGGCGAGGATGCCACACACGGCGAGCTTTCCCGCCTTTCGCTCGAAAACCGCGTTTCGCCGAAAACTCCGCCGATATTTATATGGTGCACCGCAAACGACGACTGCGTTCCCGCGCAGAACAGCCTTGTAATGGCAAAAGCCTGCGTTTCCAACAAAGTTCCCGTTGAGCTGCATATGTTCGACGAGGGACCCCACGGACTTTCCACCTGCGACAAGGTGACAGGCTGGAACGAATACTTCTACCTCGACAACTGCAAGGCATGGATAGACCTGTCGGTGAAGTTCCTCGCAAAATACATGAAGGTATAAGCCATGGATATCATCGACGCTATCTGCGCAAGACGCAGCTACCGCGGAAAATACACGTCCGAACCGGTACCCCGCGAACATCTTTCCGCAATAATGAAGGCGGGACTTGCCGCACCGTCGGGCTGCAACAAGCAGACCGTGAGCCTGATCGCGGTCGATGACCCGGAAGTTCTCGCTGCGCTGAAAAGCGTCATCGACCCGCCGGCAGCCGCAACTGCACCCGCTGCGATATGCGTCCTCACACAGCGCATTTTCGCTTACCGGGACCGCTGCTTTGCAGTTCAGGACTATTCCGCCGCTATCGAAAATATGCTGCTCGCCGCGGAGTCGCTGGGCTACCGGAGCTGCTGGTACGAGGGGCATATCACCGACGCGGACGATATCGCAGGCAGAATGGCGGATATACTCGGAGTTCCCGGCGAATACGAACTCGTATGCTTCCTGCCTGTGGGAAAAGCCGTTTCAGAGCCGTCCGCACCCGAAAAAAAGCCGTTTGAGGAACGTGCATGGTTCAACGCGTTCCCCCGATATATCAAAGAAAGGACAACAGAATGAGCAAAAAAATCCCATTCATCACAAAAGAAAAGGCGCTTGAAATAAAAGCGCAGATCCCCACCCCCTTCCACGTTTACGACGAGAAAGGCATTCGCGAGACAGCCCGTGCTCTCAATGATGCTTTCGCATGGAACAAAGGCTTCAAGGAGTATTTCGCCGTCAAAGCCACCCCCAACCCATATATCATGAAGATACTCATGGAGGAGGGCTGCGGTTTCGACTGTGCATCGTACACCGAACTGCTGCTGTCTGACAAGGTCGGGGCGAAAAAGCATGACATCATGTTCAGCTCCAACGAAACGCCCGACGCGGATTTCAAGCTCGCCTACGACCTCGGAGCGATCATCAACCTCGATGATTTCACGCACATCGAGATACTCGACAAGCTCACCGGCATCCCCGAAACTATCTGCTGCCGCTACAACCCCGGCGGTGAATTCAAGACCAGCGAAAAAGGCAACGTCATGGATACGCCGAAGGACGCGAAGTACGGCTTCACCCACGACCAGCTCATCGAGGGCTATAAGATACTCCGCGACAAGGGCGCGAAAGTTTTCGGTATGCACTCTTTCCTCGCAAGCAATACCCTCACCAACGACTATTACCCTGTTCTCGCGGGAATACTGTTCAGAACTGCCGTTGAGATCAAGGAAAAGACAGGCGTTGAGATAAGCTTCATCGACCTGTCCGGCGGTGTAGGTATCGCTTACAGACCCGACCAGACCGCAAACGATATAAAGATCATCGGCGAAGGCGTGCGCAAGGCTTATGAGGAGATACTCGTTCCCGCAGGCATGGGCAATGTCAAGCTCTGCACCGAGCTCGGACGTTTCATGCTCGCTCCCAACGGTATGCTGATAACCACGGCTATCCGCGAAAAGCATATCTACAAGGAATACATAGGTGTTGACGCGTGCGCGGCTAATCTGATGCGTCCCGCGATCTACGGCGCTTATCATCATATCACAGTTCTCGGCAAGGAAGATGCCGCCTGCGACCACGTTTATGATGTTGTCGGCGGTCTCTGCGAGAACTGCGACAAGTTTGCGAAAGACCGCGAACTCCCGAAGATCGACATGGGCGACATACTCGCCATACACGACGCGGGCGCTCACGGCTTCTCCATGGGTTACAACTACAACGGAAAGCTGCGTTCCGCCGAAGTCCTTCTCAAAGAAGACGGCAGCTTCAAGATGATACGCCGCGCCGAGACGCCCAAAGACCTGTTCGCTACGTTCGATTTCGGCGAATACAGCTTCGCGGACTGATATCATGACGTTTGAATACTGCCCGGTATGCGGCGGAAAGCTGCACCCGAAAGAGATAGGCGACGAGGGAAACGTGCCTTTCTGCGACAAATGCAGCCGCCCGTTCTTCCCCTTTTCCTACCCTTGCGTTATCTGCCTGTGCATCGCGGAGGACGGCGAAGTCCTGCTGATAAAGCAGAGTTACGGCATTTCCCGATATGTTTGCGTTGCCGGGTACATAAAGTGCGGTGAGAGCGCGGAGGATGCCTGCAAGCGTGAGATAGCCGAGGAGACCGGTCTTGAAACGCTTTCCGTGCATTTCCTCTTCAGCAGGTACTACGAAAAGCACGATAACCTTATGCTCGCTTTCGCCTGCCGCGTCCGCAAAACAGATCCGAAGCTCTCCGGCGAAGTCAGCGAAGCGGAATGGTTCACGCCTGCCGACGCGGAAAAGAACCTGTTCCCCGGAGCCTACGGCATAGATATGCTGCACAAATGGCAGTCGGAATACCGCTGACATCCGAACGTTTCCCTTGTTCCGCAAATAACCGAAAGGTCGTGTTTAGTATGAGAATGCGAAAGAAAAAGCACCTTGACGAACGGCTCGGTGCGTGCGGCTCTGTTTGTCTCGGCTGGATACCGGACGCAGTGCATGACAACGGGCTTGCTTCGCCTGTTGATGTTCGCTCGGTCTTCGGCAATGACAACCCCCTGCACCTTGAAATAGGCTGCGGAAAAGGCAAATTCGCAAACACGATCGCAGAACGCGAACCGGACGTGAATTTCATCGCAGTCGAGCAGACCGTAAATGTCATAGTGTCGGCAATGGAGCAGACGCGCGGCCTTGAACTGCCGAATCTGCGGTATCTCATGGGCAAAGCCGAATATCTGCTGAAAGTCATACCGCCGAAGAGCGTTTCACGCATTTACCTGAATTTCAGCTGTCCTTTTCCGAAGAACAGCTACGCAAAGCACCGCCTTACACACGAGCGTTTTCTCTCTATATACAAGGAGATCCTCACCGATGACGGCGTTATCGTGCAGAAGACCGACAATCAGAAGTTTTTCGAGTTTTCGCTGAACAGCTACTCCGACGCGGGGCTGCGGCTGCACAACATCACATTCGACCTGCATAACAGCGACATTACGGGGAACATTATCACAGAGTACGAACAGCGTTTTCTTTCACAGGGGCTGCCTATCTATTACACCGAGGCGCTTAAACGCTGATACAGAAACATACGTCCGTACATCAGCAAAGTAAAATTCTCAAAAATCAGGTAAAATTTGCACAAAAACCCTTTACAAATCCACAAAAATATTGTATAATGGTAAAAATAAATCTATTCTGAAAGGAATGACATCAAAATGAGCAAATTAACTGCTATAATAGGTATCGCCGCCCTTGCGGGAATTGGCTACTATGTAGGCAAAAAGGTGATAGAAAAGCGCAATGCCGAAGAGGAAGAGCGTGCTCAGCACGTTTTCGAGGACGATTCCGAAGTGTTCGTTGAAGAAACTCACTCCACGCCGAAGGAAAAGGTCCAGAGAGCTTCAATGTTCGCGGTAGGCGCTATCAAGACCGGAACTGACAAGTTCAAAGAAGGCATCGACGATATGATCAATAAAGATATGGTATCACTCGGTGAAGAAACTTACGCAAAGACCAAAGAAGCAGCTGTAGAGACAAAGGATAAGGCTATAGCTTTCGCAAAGGCGACAGGTGAGAACATCAAGAACGGTATCGACACAATAAAGAGCAAGTTCGCTCCGAACAACAATACAAACGAGCCATCCGACCCCGATGCTGAAAATCTTGCCGAGGCTATCGAGAAAGACGTTGACGACCTCGCAAATAAGGCTGTTGATATCGCAGAAGAAGCTGCTAAAGACGTTGAACCCGTTATCGAGCACGCTGCCGAAACCGCTGAAAACGCAGCTGAAGCCGCGTCAGATGACATCGACAGCATCTCTGTTGACAGCATCGCTTCCGACTCCGTTGAAACTTTCGATTTCAGCAAGCCCGAACAGCTCTGATCCTACTGACACACCAAAGCCGACTGTTAACCGCAGCCGGCTTTTTTCTTTGAAACATACAAACAAGTTCGCTTCTCTCTTCGGCGCGGCAATTATACCGCAGCCCGTGACTGTTAGTCAAGGGTACTCCAAATTTTTTTCATTCGGTTATTGGGATGAAAAAATTTTGAAGCCACCCCCTTGACAAACAGCCCCGTCTGCTGTAGCCTGCAATTAGCCGAAGAAAGGAGAAGAATGTTACTAAGTCTCCCCCCGACCAAACCCTCTGCGACCCTAAAACATAGCAGTAATGAGCAACTGTAGAGCCTATGCCTGCCAGCGGTCTTAGAGTTCGCAGCACACCCGTTCCGCCACCTGCGCAGACACCCACTTCCGGACAGGCTGATAAACATAGCAAGGCGCTGCAGACCGCCGGCGGCTTCTCTGAGAGCTCCCAC
>CAMHBE010000046.1 GCA_946183095.1 uncultured Clostridia bacterium
TGATCTTCCATCTGGCCCACTACACCGACGCGGAGACGGAGGAGAAGCTCTGCGCCGCAATGGCAAAGGTACTCGGTCTGGAGCGTGTCGGTGCGCGTGATGATTTCTATGAACTGGGCGGCGATTCCCTCGGTTCGATACAGGTGATAGCCGAGAGCGGGCTTGCGGGACTGAACGCGTCGGAGATATTCCGCGGACGCACGCCGCAGAAGATAGCAAAACTGTACGGCGCGCTCCATTCAGGTGACGGCGGCGAATCTCCGGAGATAAGGAACGCCCGCGCCATGAAAAAGCCTCATCCCCTCACCACCGAACAGCTCTACATGGTCGATTATCAGCTGTACACCCCTGAATCCACGATGTACAACCTGTTCACCATGTTCAGATTTGACAAAAAGGAGATGTCTCCCGGAAAGGTCGCGGCGGCGATGCAGGCGGCGATACTCGGACATCCCGCCCTGCTCACGACGCTCGAATTCAACGATGACGGCGATATAGTACAGAGATACACGCCCGAAAAGATGAAGAGCATCACGGTGGAGCAGATGCACGACTGGGAGCTCGACACCGTAAAGGATACCCTCGTGCAGCCGTTCAGGATAATCGGAGAACTCCTGCACAGATGCAGAGTGTTCGAGACGGAGACCGCCGGGTATGTGTTCTTCGACGTGCATCATACGGTGTTCGACGGCACATCGTTCAGAGTGTTCATGGGGAATGTGATGCGCGCAATGACCGGCGCGGCGCTCGTTCCCGACAACTACTACCTGATGCTCGAAGAACGTGAGTCCGCGAAACTGAGCGCGTTCTACGAAGAGAGCAGAAAGTATTTCGAGGAAAGATACGGAAATACCCGGTGGAGCACCTACCCCGCCCCCGACCGCGATTCGCGCGAGAACGAAATGGGCGAGCTCACCGTCGGTCTCGGCATTGACAGCGCCGGACTTGCGGCAGTGACGGAAAGACTTAACATAACGCGCAATGAGTTTTTCATCACCGCCGCGGGACTCAGCATCTCCATATACAACAAGACCGACGATATCAGGATATCGTGGATATATAATGGACGCGACGATATGCAGATGATGAACACGGTCGGACTGCTGTTCCGCGATCTGCCGGCAGCGTTCAGGTTCAGAGATGACAAGACGGCGGGTGAGATCTTTGAGGATGTGCATGAACAGGTGCGCGGCGGCATAGAACACAGCTGCTATCCTTATGTCGATACTATATCGCAGGTCGGGGATATCGAATCCGCCTATGTGCTGTATCAGCAGGATATGCGCGACTTGACGGAGCTTACCTCCCTCGGCATAGAGACTGTGGATATCCGCCAGAACCAGGCTGCGTCGCAGACTATCCTCGATATGGAGATACTCGACGGAGCCGATGGGCTCAGACTGATGATAGATTACGCCGCGAGCAGATATAACGACGACAGCATACGCGCGTTCGGCGAGCTCTTCGTGCATACCGCAAAGGCGCTGATGCAGTGCGATGAAGGCACAACGACGGGCGAACTGAAAGAACGGATAGCGTCATCGACCGGCAGCGGCGTCAATACGGCGTTCGCAAGAAAGAAGTAGGGGGATGTTAAGATGATCTGTAATAACTGCGGCAGACCGCTGCCGAACGGTTCGACATACTGCCCTTACTGCGGCGCGAAACACAATATCTCCGGGCTGTGTCCGAGATGCGGGTCAAAGCTCCCCGAAGATGCCGCGTTCTGCATCAGATGCGGAACGAACGTTTCCGAAGGCATCAGCGAGGTAGAGAATGCCATAATACATTCCGGAAGTTCCCGCGAGCCTTTTTACAGGAAGTGGACAGCGGAGCACAGGCAGCTTGCCGAGACAAAACGCATAACATGGATAAGCGAATTCAAGGAAGGATACGCCGTCGCTATAGATGACAACGCTCCCGGCAGAGAACTGCGCCCGTTTCTTGTAAGGGGAGAGAACATCGCCGAAACGGTATGTTATATGAGCTGGGCAGGCGCGAATGTCGCAAACGGTGTTATTGAAGCCGACGGCGACTGCTTCCGCAACGGCACGCGCTTCATCAGCTTCATCCTTTTCCGCAGCAGCAGTATGATATCGCAGGATGAGTATAAGCGCATCCTCCGCGCGTTCACCGGACTTACCACGCCGCTCTCGACATCCGGCATCGCACTGCTGCTGGCACGCGACGGCAGGCTGCTGTTTGCGTCGCAGTATCAGGAGAACGTGACCGGTATCGCGGATATTTTCCCGATACGCATGATCGGCTCGAAATACTGTCTCTACACTTCTCCGGAAGAATACAATAAAATGACGAACCGCGAGCGCTACACCGCGACTTCCGAAGTTTTAAAAACAGCGTCGCAGAACATGATAGACTGCGACACGGGGGCTTCCGCCGCAAACGGTATCTTCGTTCCGAAATACGACGGCGACCCGAGCGGCAGCTTTGTGGAATATTTCAACTATGACGGCAAGGTAGCCGAGGTGATGCGCAGCCGCTCCGAGAAAGATAAGCGCAGGGGCGTGTTCAACCGCCGAACAGGTAATTTCTATCGCCCCGGAGATCCGGTAAGATACAAGGCGGTGCGTATCGAGGACAACTCGGAGAATGAAAGATTCCTCCTGCTGAAAATGTCGGATATCCGCAGTGAACAGGGGCTTCGCGGCATGACGGAGACAGGCGCTGTGGATGTGATAGATGAAAACGACAGCGTCGTTCTGAATATCGGACGCTGCGACCTGCAAAATACCCCGCAGATAACAGGTGCCGGCAGCAGGATATTTATTGCGGTCCGCTCTCCGGAAGTTCCCGATGCCGACGGAAAGCCGAGCTGCGCCAATAACTGCACTGTGATATACGGCTTTGACAAGGACGAGAACGGCTGCTGCCGCGAGACCGTAAAGCGCAGCATCACAGCGGGTGCGGATTTTGCAGACGGTATCGTGCATCTTCACACCGCCGATAATAAGACGGAGACCCTCAGCGGCGCGTTCACGGTCGGCGGGAAAACGTATATCCTGCTGCTCAAGGAGCGTGAGGAAGCCGCCGAGGAATTTGAAAAATGCCTGCTCGTTGACCATGACCTGAACAAAGTCGCTTCGTTCAATTACCGTCAGCATTACGGCAGCCAGACGCCCTACGGGGTACATATCTTCGGCGATACGGTCTATTCGCTGAGCAGCGAGGTCAGTGAGCCGGGAAATATCGTGGCGGTGATGAAGGACATCGGCACCGGTGAAGCCATATTCCGTGCGGATCCCACACAGCTCATATCCAACGCCAGCGCGGAGTTCGGCAGCAGCCGCATTCGCCCGAGATACGAATTCGGCAGCTACAGGGCAGGCGGCAATATCTGCTTCCTTGTCGGCAAGCAGAACCGCGGGCTCGGCATCATGGATTTCCACGGCAGAAAGCTGATACCCATTGCGAGGGAGCACTACTTTATCGTATCATCGGCGGCGCTGGGTATGATAGGTGAGGGAACGAAATATACGAGACTTCCCGCCGACACCTTCCTCGTTGTGCTCGACAGCTTCGACAGCGACAGCTACAGAGTATGCGGAGCGAACGGAGACATCATTTTCGAGGGGAACATGGCAAAGCTGCTCGAAAAATTCTCCTGAATTCTGAATATATACCGATTCGCACCTCCTCTGCCTCGGGCGGGGGAGGTGCAATGTTTCTCACATCGTATCCGCGTTCTTTCCGAGTATCTGCAATATCTTCATATACGTCGGGATATCCGGCGAACGCTCGGCGTGTTCCCAGCGGTAAACCGTGCGGATATCGACTTTGAGCGCGTCCGCAAGCTCCTGACGTGTCATTCCGTATTCCTCGCGCCATTTCTGTATCTTCCCGCCGATGACCGCCTGACCCGCGTACTCGTTTTCTATCATCTCGTCCGTAAGGTTGGATATGGGGTGGCGCAGGTGCGCGAGCGCGTCTCTCAGCATATCGGCAGTAACGGGCTTTTCAAGGAATGCGCTCG
Organism: uncultured Clostridia bacterium; assembly: GCA_946183095.1. Lineage (GTDB taxonomy): Bacteria > Bacillota > Clostridia > Oscillospirales > Ruminococcaceae > Ruminiclostridium_E. The sequence continues at coordinate 3,992 of CAMHBE010000046.1, forward strand.
GATAGGTGCGGAATGCCTGAAAAGCGTATCTCGTATATCTCGTTATATAGATGATGTTGGTCATGGGCGCTTTTTCCGTTATTTTTTCCGCAAGATGTATGCAGTTCCTGCCGTTCATTTTCACATCCATGAAGACGATGTCTGACCTTTGCTCTTCAAAAAGCGGCAGTATCTTCTCCGGGTCGTTCGTACCGGTCATCACGGCTCCGGGAAGAAGTTCCGCGAGCATTTCTTTGAGTTCCTCGACTGCGGACTGCGCGTCATCGGCTATGAGTATCTTCATTTTGTTTGCCTCCGGGGGTGATCGTTTCGTGAAACAGCCTGTTATCAGCGCAATATTCGGAGAAATATTGTGCTTATTGACGATTTTTTGTCATTGACCAAAACGGTCAATGACAAAGCTATGCGATTATTATATAATATATGCGGTCTGATTGTCAAGGCTTCACATAAATTTCCGATACGATAAAGAGCAAAGGGTGAGTGTGTGGAAGACGAAGAAATCGTAGAGCTTTTCCTGAAACGTGAAGAATCTGCGCTCGCAGAGACTGCCGACAAATATGGAAGAAGACTGGCTTCCCTTGCAAAACACATAACGCAGGATGAATTTACGGCAGACGAATGTGTGAACGATACATATCTGGAAGCGTGGAACAGCATCCCTCCGAATGAGCCGCGCAATTATTTATATCCGTTCCTCGCGCGCATAACCCGTCATATATCCCTCAACAGATGCGAAAAGACACACGCACTGAAACGAAGCGGACAGTATGTGGACCTCGGAGATGAACTCGATGAGTGCTTTGCGGCTCCCGACAGCACGGAGAGCGTCGTGGACGATATGGTGCTGAAAGAGTCGCTGAACAGGTTTCTCGCCGGGCTGGATGAGGAACGACGCAATATATTCCTGAGAAGGTACTGGTTTTTTGATGAGATATCCGAGATAGCAGAGCGCACCGGCTACTCCGAGAGCAAGATAAAGTCTATGCTCATGCGTCTTCGCGGAAAGCTTCGCGAGCATCTTGAAAATGAAGGTATCGGAGTTTAGCCGCAATATATATAATAGTGTGTAAGGACAATGACAATAAAAAAGATCGCTGGTTGCAGCTTATGCCGGAGGCGGGGAAACATAAACAATATTTTTCTTGAGTTGCAGACAGTGAGAAAAAATAAAAAAATTTTTTCGGAAAATGCAACGCGTCCGGTAAATAATCTGCTTATATTGGTGAAGGCACTTGAACAGGGGGGATGAAATTTGAACGGAAAATATCTTCTCGAAAAAATGGAACTCATAGATCCCGAATTCATCGAGGCGGCAGATAAGAAGCCGAGAAAGAAACCGATAAAGTGGCAGTACTGGACTGCGCTTGCGGCGTGTCTTGCCGTAGCGGTGGCATCGGGCGTGATGTCGGCAGTCACATCGGTCGGCGATACGCAGGTCGTTGCAAGTCCCGGAGATACGGCAAGCATTTTTTCGGGAGGCGGCGTTTTCCTGATACTGATGATAGCTTCGCTGCTCGCTTCACTTGCGATAGCGGCATTGCTGATAAAAGACAGGAAAAATTAAAAAATTTTTCAAAAAAGTGCAACGCGCCCCTAAGAAAATCTGCTTATATGATTGAAAGGGTAAGTGAGCAGGACGCTCACTAAGAAAATACAGCCAAAGAAAGGAACATTATCATGACTAATGTTAAGAAGAAAATAGTAAGTATAGCAGCTGCCGCGGCAGTTATGTGCATGGCGGCGATGCCCGCGGCACAGATGACCGGCGGACTCATTCCCGACATCTCGGTTTCCGCAAGCGCGGCTTCAAAGATCGGCTACATGAACACCAACGGCGAGTATGGCACAGTAAGCTCATATACAGCGATAAAGTCCACCACCAAGTCCCTTGCAAAGGGCTGGTACGTTGTAAGCGGCAATGTGACGATCTCAGGCACACTGAACGTTACCGACAGCGCTAACATCATACTCACGGACGGCAGCAGACTTACCGTCAAGGGCGGTATCAGCGTTGCAGCCGGCGCGAAGTTCTCGATCTTCACACAGCAGGAAGGCTCCGGCACACTGCTCGCAGGTACCACGAACGGCTCCAACACAACAGCAGCAAGCGGTGTTTCCGGTATCGGCGGCAGAAACGCAAAGATATACATAGTCGGCGGTAACATCTACGCAAAGGGCGGCACAAACGCTTACGGCATCTACGGCAGCTCCATCAACGTTTACTGGACAAATCCCACAGACTCTGTTTACGCATCGTCCTACAGCACCAACGTTCAGGTGCGTGACACTTTCGTAGTAAAGGAAAAGGGCGCGGCATACTTCAACAGTGCAGTTTCTGCATCCGCACTCCAGAACGTAACGCTTCAGGCTGCAAACGCTGTTACAAATAACATGACAGAGCTGAACGACGGCGCTTATGCGGTATTCGGCAGCGTCAAGGCGGCAGACAGGATAGAGGTGAACGGCGACGTTGATCTTTATCTCGCAAACGGCGGCAAGCTCAACGCAGACCGCGGTATATCCGTACTCAGCGGCGATACGCTGAACATCTACGGCAACGGCGGTACTCTCTATGCCGGCACAAGAAACGGCACAACATCCCTCGCTGCCGACAACTGCGCAGGTATCGGCACCACCGACGGCTATGCGGCAGGCGATATCATCATAAACAGCGGTATCGTTTATGCGGCAGGCGGCAGAAATGCGGCAGGTATCGGCGGTTCAAGCTCCTCCGTCCGCATCCTCGGCGGCAATGTAACTGCCAAGGGCGGCAATAACGCGGCTGCGATAGGAAGCGGCTACAGAGACGGCGGCAGTGCTGTAGAGATCCTCGGCGGCAATGTTTCCGCAAACGCGGGTGTCAGCGGCACGGGTATAGGCAGCGGCACATACTCCTCCAACTCCAGCATCCGTCTCAGCTACAGCAGCAAGCAGGATACTATCTTCGCTACTTCCTATACGGGCAGCATCACATTCCTCAAGACCCTGTACACCGATAAGGGCGAAAAGGCTACATCCAGAAATATAGACGGCGCTACTCTTTCTTCTGCAGTAACAGCTTATACAGTATCGTTTGAAGCGAACAACGGCGAGTATATCGCTCCCAAGACCGTCGCGGCAGGCAAGACCCTGAATGTTATCCCCTATGTAACAAGAGCGGGCTATACATTCGACGGCTGGTACACCGACAGGAACTTCAGATACAGGTTCAACGAGGACGCTCCCATAAATCAGAACATGACACTGTATGCAAAGTGGGTAGGCGCAACAGTTACGGTTTCGTTTGAAGCAAACAACGGTGAGTATGTCGCACCCAAGAAGATAACTGCGGGCACGATCATCCCGATGCTGCCCTACGTTGTAAGAGACGGCTACACATTCGACGGCTGGTACACCGACAGAGCACTCAGATACAGATTCAACGACAGCGCTCCGATCACCTCCGACATCACACTTTATGCAGGCTGGACAAGAAACGTTCAGAAGGCTACCCTCAGATTTTATATCGACGGCACTTTTGCAGACAGCATGACCGTTAATGTGGGCGATACCGTAGGCGTGCTCGACTTCCCGATCATACTCGACTCCGACTTCTATGACGGCTGGTACACCGACAGAGCCTGCACACGTTACGCAGGTCTCAAATACAGCGTGAACGGTGACGCAACACTCTATGCAAAGAGCGTAAACTCCAAGGTAACAGTAACATTCTACTCTTTCGGCAACTATGTATCCTCCAGAACACTCAATGCCGGTGATACTCTCGGCGCTTGCGAGCAGCTCACAGAACCCGGTTACACATTCACAGGCTGGTATCTTGACACAGGCCTCAGAACAGCTGTTGACAATTACACCAGGATCTACGAGGACACTAACCTCTATGCTGGCTGGGAATACAACGCTCCCAAGACATACGCCGTAAGATTCTACCTCGACGGCGAGCTCATGGATACACAGTATGTTGAAGAAGGCGAATGTGCAACAAACAACAGATTTGTAAGCGCTTATGACTGGTACACAGGTTCCAACCGTCTGTTCAGCTTCAGCGAACGTATCTATATGGATTACGACCTCCACGCTACAAGACCGGTAGCAAAGACCTACACAGTAAACATCTACGTTGACGGAACATTTGTTGAAACACAGTATGTTGAAGAAGGCGACACTATCCAGGCTCACTCCGCATACTACACATACGACTGGACAACGGGTTCCGGTATGACATTCTTCCTCTCCACTCCTATCTATCAGGACTATGACCTCTACGCTGCATCTTCTGTCGTACAAGACGATGATGACTACTACTACGGTTCCACATTCGGTGCCGGCGGTGTAGTTGCAGCAGTAGCGGCAGGCGCGGTAGCACTGGGCGGCGGCTTTGCAGCAGGCATGGCAGTAGGCAAGAAGAAAAAGAAGGACGAATGATCCGACGATCAATAAAATAACACCGTAAAAAACAGTTCATCCCCTGTCCGCGGCAACGCGGGCAGGGGATGTTTTCGTTATCCGAAATGTTTGCCGTTCATGCAGCGTACAGCCGCCGCGGCAGTAAGGGTCACACGTCCGAAAAGAATTCCGTGAAACCCGTAACTTCCAGTATCTCCAGTACTTCCGGTACGATGTTGCGCATCTGGAAGCCGTTTTTAATAATGTGATTTTTTTTGTAGAGCATCAGCAATGCGCGGATACCGGCGGAGGACAGATACGCACAGCCGCGCATATCTATTATGGTCGGAACGATGTTTTCACCGCATTTCTCGTTGTATTTTTCTATAAGCTCGGGCGCTGTCAGGGAATCGAGCCTGCCGGTGATAAATACCGCCAAAGCCCCGTCTTCCTCCTCGAACGTGATGTCAAATTCACGCATCTGGGCTTCGGATAATCTCGTGCCTGCCCGCTGCATGGCGGTTATCTCGAAAAAGTTTGAATTTTCAAAGGCAGTTTTAATGTTTTCCTGTATATCGAGCCGCTCGACGAACCGCGCGGGATGGATCGCGGTGCAGTTCAGTCCGTATTCCGCAAGCATGGCTTTGGGGTCGCCGTTCTTGCAGGCAACAAAACTGTTCTCAAAAATAAGTTTCCGCCATTTCTCGGAGAGCTCCGTACCCACTATACCTTTGATGCTTTCTTCGCTGAATCCCGGAACAGACTTGATGATGTTCCAGTAAAGCATTTTTTCGGACGGGTCGCCGGTGAACCATACACCGCCGTAATCCGCAAGAAGAGAAGCTATATTCTTCACGACGGTCTGCATCTCGCTTTCGGTGAGGTACATCATCAGTCCGTCGGTAGCGATGAACAGCGGCTCTCTGCCGCGTATGACGGATTTCAGGGCTTTCAGGTCGGTGACGTCAACTGCGCGGTAGATGATCCTGTCCTCAAGCTTTTTCTCTTTTATGACGGAAGACATCACTCTTGACATTTTATCAATGATAGGCGGCAGATCCAGACCGTAGTAGCGTATGTATCTGCGGTCGGCGAAACGCAGTCCGCGCTGTGTCACGCCGCACCCGAGATCGAGGAAAGACAGCATTTTCAGTGCTTCAAACATACCGTCCGTTATCTTGTTTCGCACCCACACGGCGGTACCGTAAGTTGACGAGAAGCGGTAAAGATCTTCGCTTTTTTTTGCGTCGGGGGAATTTCGTCCGATGTCCGGACGCTCCGTGTGATTCATCATGCCGAGCAGTCTCACGGCTGCATCATCACGGTTCGCGGCTCCTCCCAGCAGAGAAGCGTTCGATGTCAGCACGGCGGGGCTGAGCCGAGTATTGATGTCATTTATATCCGGTGAGCTCATAAACTGCCTCCTTTTTATTATCATCAGCATTTATTATAACATGATTATTTAGCTTTTGCAAGGGGGCGGGAGAAAAATGTGCGGGAGAGCATTTTGTGAAAAGGGGTTGCAATTCACGTAAAAATGTGGTATTATATACTTACTGCATATACAGATCATTATTACGTTATTGCTTGACAATACCTGCCGGTAAATGTACGGGCTCTTTACCTCAAGCGTAATATAGGCAGAAATAGTTTGTGCAGCGGCAACCGAGCTTCGTATAGTTTAAAGGGTGCGTGGCTCGCTGCTGCGCACTTTTTGTTTATCAAACATCATAGGAGGAATGGGAATGAATAAGTTGTTCAAAAAAACGATCGCGGGAATTATGGCAGCTGCAATGGTTTCTTGTTCGGCGGAGATACTTCCGGAGGGCAGCGCGGAGGTGTTCAGCGTAAGTGCGGGAGCGGTGGGCGATGTAGCTGTCGATGAGACAAACTTCCCGGACAGTTATTTCAGAAAGTATGTTTCGGATCATTTTGATAACG
>CAMHBE010000047.1 GCA_946183095.1 uncultured Clostridia bacterium
TACGGATTTTACTCCGAGGGATTTTAAGTCCCTTGTGTCTGCCTATTCCACCACAGCGGCATTACTGTTGAACAGCAGAATAATTATACCACAATGTCACCGATTTGTCAAGTGCTATGATACAAAGTTCCGAAAGTAAAAGGGAAGAGGAAATAAAATACCGGAAACGCCGAAGGGCATTCCCGGTATCGGAAGATCTGCTGTGTGATCCGCTGTTATCAGTCGGATACATAGGGGATGAGTGCTATCTGTCTTGCTCTCTTGATAGCGACAGTCAGCTCTCTCTGATGATAAGCGCAGCAGCCGGTAACACGGCGGGGCAGTATCTTTGAGCGCTCTGTCATGCACTTTCTGAGCTTAGCAACATCCTTGTAATCAATGAATTCCGCTCTGTCAGCGCAGAACTGGCAAACTTTCTTTCTGCCGCGCTTAACGGGGCGAGCGGATCTCTCCGGTGCTTCTTTCTTTTCAGCCATTGTATTTTCCTCCTTATAAAGTGATGTTCGTTAAAACGGATAATCGTCGTCCGCAGCTGCGGGAGCTGCAAAATCCTGTGCTGTGTAGCTTCCGTTGGAAGCGGTGGGCGCTGAATTCTGTGTCTCTGCCGGATGCTGCATCGGCGGCGGTTCGGGATAGCCCTGTGCGGGAGCGTAGGAATTGGAGCCGGTGCCGGCAGCTTTTTCACCTGTGAATCTTGCGTTGTCAACGATAAGCTCGACAATATTCTGAGTAACGTTGTTCTTATCAACGTACTGACGAGTCTGGAGCTCACCTTCGACAAGGATCATACGTCCCTTGGAGAAGAACCTTGAAATGAAATCTGCGGTCTGTCTCCATGCAACGCAGCTGAAAAAGTCGGACTTGCGTTCTTCGCCCTTTGCCTGATAACTGCGGTCAACAGCTATCCTGAACGAAAGAACACTGACGCCGGACGGTGTGGTGCGAACTTCAAGATCGTTGCAGATACGTCCCATTAAAATCGCCCTGTTGTACATAATAGCCTCCCGTTATGAACTTTGTTTCTGCTTACTTGCGAAGAACGACAAGGTAGCGAAGGATGCCGTCCGTTATGTTGAGGACGCGCTCGAACTCATCCGGGAACTCGGGCTTGCCGTCGAAATGATAAACGACATAGTAGCCTTCGGACTCATAGTTGATATCATAAGCGAGCTTTCTCTTGCCCCATTCGTCGATATCAACAAGTGTCGCGTGCTCCTTGATAAGTGCGGAGAACTTCTCTACGAGTGCCTTCACAGCGTCTTCACCGTTCTTTAACGAAAAAACAATGACTGCCTCGTACTTTTCACCTGTTTTAGCCATATTGAACCTCCTTATAGACTGTTGACCCGCGGGGAACGCGAGTAAGGATATGTTATCTCCGATGGATAACTACAGTATTATAGCAGAATTTACCCGTTTTGTCAAGCATTTTTTTGATTTTTTTGTATTTATCGGCGGTGCGATATAATATAGGTAATAAAAATCGGATACCCACTTGATTTTTTTGCAGGAAAGTTGTATAATAATTTCAAAAAATGATGCCGGAGGGAAATAAAATGGCTGAAAATCTGCTTTCGGAGATAGAAAAACGAATGCCGGGCTTTTCAAAAAGTCAGAAGTACATTGCCAAATATATTACAGAACATTACGAAAAAGCAGCTTTCATGACGGCTGCAAAGCTCGGAGCGGCAGTCGGTGTCAGCGAGAGCACCGTTGTCAGATTTGCCGACGAAATGGGATTTGACGGCTATCCGGAGATGCAGAAGGCATTGCAGAGCTACGGCAGGAACCGCATGACCACATTGCAGCGTCTCGACGTATCGAGCGACAGGTTCGCCGGCGCTGATCTGCTGAAAAGCGTCATGACGCAGGACATCGAGCGCATCAGATACACCATGGAGAATATTTCCGGGGAAATGTTCAACAAAGCCGTTGAAAAGATACTTTCCGCGCGGTGCGTGTATATCCTCGGCGCTATGAGCAGCGATATACTCGCGCGTTTCCTGTCCAACTATCTGCGGCTCGCCTGCGACAACGTTATCTATGTGCAGCCCATAAACTCCAGCGGCATACTCCAGCAGTTTATCCGTATGACCGGCGAGGATGTGTTCATAGCCATATCGTTCCCGCGGTATTCGAGAAATACCCTGACAGCCACCGCTTACGCGAAGGAATGCGGTGCGGACATCATCGCGATAACCGACTCCGAAGCCTCGCCGCTTGCGGAATACGCCGATCAGCTGCTTCTTGCGAGAAGCGATATAATCAGCTATGCGGACAGCCTTGCCGCGCCGCTCAGCCTGATAAACGCCCTTGTCGCAGAGGTGGGTATGCGCAACAGTGACAAGCTCGAAGAGACGCTCACCAAGCTCGAAGACCTCTGGGACAAGAACGAAGCATATAAAAAGGATGACGAGAACTGATGATGTTTTTATTGTTTACAGTCGCTGACGCTGCGGTGATCTGCTCCGTGCCCGTCGTCTGTCTGCTGATCGAATTTCCTACAAATATATACATAGCTCTTCTGCTGGCGTTCACCGTGTTCATTTTAATGAACAATCTGCCGTCTGTCTGTCCGGGAGCGCGAAGCAGACTGAAAGTCCTTTACGGCGGTGCAGTGCTCCTGACAGCGTTTCTCGTATCTATGACGGTGCTTTCGGCATTGCTGATATACCGCATTGCGTCGGGGCAGTTCATCCCCAACGCTGACATAGCATACATCATTTTTGCAGTGCTGTGCGGGTTTATCGTGTTTGTGAACGGTATTGTGCGCATCTACGTGACTTCCGTGCAGGCTGGGATAAAACTGCGTGTCCTTGCAGCAGTTTTTGCGTTTATCCCGATCGTGAACCTTGTATTCATGATAAAGCTGATAGTTACTGCAAAACGAGAGACAATGTACGAAATAGCGTATGACGAGCGTGAAAAAGTGTTTGCGGCAGATAAAGTCTGTGCAACAAAATACCCCCTGCTCATGGTGCATGGGGTGTTTTTCCGTGACAGCAGGCTGCTCAACTACTGGGGACGTGTACCGGCAGCTCTGGAGCGCTGCGGTGCGGTGGTACGCTACGGCGGTCAGCAGTCGGCGCTGTCGGTGGAAGCGAGCGCGAAGGAGCTTGCCGCACGCATCGAACAGACCTGCAAAGAACTCGGCTGCGAGAAACTGAACATCATTGCCCACTCAAAGGGCGGGCTGGATTCCCGCTTCGCCATATCGGAACTCGGCTGCGGGAAGTATGTCGCATCGCTGACGACCGTATGCACTCCGCACCGCGGCTGCATATTCGTTGAGAACATATATGACAGGATCCCCGAGGCGGGAAGGCAGAAAATGGCGGCGGCATACAACGCGGCAGCGCGCAGGGCAGGTGACACCGCACCGGATTTTCTTGCGGCGGTGGGCGATCTGCGGGAAAGTGTGTGCATCGCCCGCGACGAGGAGCTGAAAGACGACCCGGGCGTGTATTATCAGAGTGTCGGTGCTGCCGCGAAGGACAGGAAAAGCGGGCGTTTCCCGCTGAACATATCCCTGCCTATGGTGAACAGAACTGACGGCGAGAACGACGGGCTGGTGTCGGTCGCATCCTCGCGCCACGGGGAAGATCACCGCGTTCTGCGCGTTCCCGGCAGACGCGGCATCACCCATGCGGACATGATCGACCTTAACCGCGAGAATATCCCGGATTTCGATGTCCGCGGGTTTTACATAGGGCTTGTGAGCGAACTGCGTGAACGCGGGCTGTGACCGGCGCCGCGTATCAGTGTGCCGATATCGCCTCATGTTCACATTTGTCCTGCTTGCTGAACGATATCCTCAAACTTTCCTCTTATAGCCTTTACCAGCGCCTGCGGGGAAAGGTGTATCTGAAGCCCTATCCTGCCGCCGCTGATGTAGAACTCCGAGAGCTGTTCCGCCGTGGAATGTATCACAGTCGGGAACTGCTTTTTCATACCGATAGGCGTGCAGCCGCCCCGCACATACCCCGTAACTGCGGTCAGATCCTTGACGTGCAGCAGCTCTGCTGATTTCTCACCGACGCTCTTTGCGGCTTTTTTCAGGTCGAGCTCCATATCTACGGGGATAAGGAAGCAGTAGTAAGCCTTGCTTTTTCCTACCGCCACCAGCGTCTTGAACGTTTCTTCGAGCGGCTGACCGAGCTTTTCCGCGACGTGGATTCCGTCGATGAACTCGTCGCATTCATAAGTCTTTTCGGTGTAGGGTATCTTGTTTTTTTCGAGAAAACGCATTGCGTTCGTTTTAGCTTCTTTTGCCATTTCAGTTCACCTTGTTCATGATTTTTTCTTGCAGGAATGACGACAGGTTCTCCGCCGCGACAGCCAGAAGCCGCTCTCTTGTTTCCCTGCCTGCCCATGCGATATGCGGGGTGATTATGCAGTTCGGTGCACCGAAAAGCGGGCAGTCCTCCCGCATCGGTTCGGTCTCGAGAACATCAAGTCCCGCTCCGCCGAGTCTGCCGGAGTCGAGTGCATCCCTCAGAGCCTGTTCGTCCACAACGGGACCGCGTGATGTGTTTATCAGTATCGCTCCGCGCTTCATCTCCGCGAATGCTTCACCGTTCATCATCCCTTTTGTTTCCGGTGTGAGCGGGCAGTGCAGTGTGACTATGTCGCTTTCCGCCAGCAGGTCGTGCATATTGGCGAACTGATATGCACATCCAGGCTTCTTTGTTCTCGAATTTACTATGACGCGCATCCCGAACGCGTCTGCGACTTTAGCGACACGGCTGCCGATAGTCCCGTACCCGACTATGCCTATGGTCTTGCCTGATATGCAGGTCATCGGGTAGGGAAAATACGAGAATGACCTGCTTCGCTTCCAGTCGCCGGCATTCACCGAGTCGCGGTACTTCGAGAGGCTGCCGCATAGCTCAAGGATGTACGAGAAAACGAGCTGCACGACCCCGTCGGTGGAGTAGCCGGGAACATTCGTGACGGTGATGCCCTTTTCTTTTGCGTAAGCAAGATCAACGTTGTTGGTGCCTGTTGCGAGTACGCCGATATATCTCACGTTCGGTGCTGCGTCCATTACCTCTTTTGTGATAAGGGTCTTGTTGCACATTATAACATCAGCGTCCCTCACTCGTCCCGCAGTCTCGTCCGGCTTTGTCACGCCGTATCTTACCACGTCTCCGAGCCTTTCAAACGCTGCGAAAGACATATCACCGGATGTAACGGTGTCCGCATCGGTAAAAACTATCTGCATAATATGTTCCTCCGTTTGTTTCGTTAATTTGCACAAATTTCATTTTCGCTCATGAAACAGTATAACACATTTTCGTCGGGATTTCAAGAGTAAAATGAGAAACCATACAAACTAAATCCTGATCGCTTTTTCCCTGTGTATGCCTGTAAAGGGTGCAGGCGGTTATGACGTTTCAATTGTAAAATGATGTTAAAAAATTTATGATTTTTGCCAAAACGGTATTGACATTATTTTTTTCTTGTGATATAATATTTACACTGATTGTAATAAAGAAATAATTCATGTTTTTACAATATGAAATATTTTGTCATCATATTGTGCATTCGCAACATGAGCAGGAGAAACAAAAATGGACATAATGAAAAATTCTGAAACAGGGATCAGCGGCATTGTTTTCAGACTATATCACGATATGGTGAAGTATGAAGCTGTCGAGACAGGGGATTCCAAACCCAGTGAGGGTCTGACTGTGAATGAACTGCACCTTATAGAGTGCATACGTCTTAACACCACCGGCGGGAAGGGTCCCGCGATAAGCACTATCGCAAGTGCTCTTGATATTACCAGGCCTTCCGCAACGGTAGCTGTGAACAAGCTTGCAAAAAAGAAGATCGTAGCAAAGACCGACTCCACGGAGGACGGGCGCTCGGTGCGCGTAAAGCTTACCGCAAAGGGCGAGAAGGCTCTTGAAGTGCATTCCGCTTTCCAAGAGAGATTTACCGAAGAACTCAAAGCCGAACTGGGAGAAGACGGATATGACGAGCTGCTTAAAACGTTCGGATCTTTCGGCGAGATACTCGACAAAAAGATAGACGATCTTACCGGCAGAACACAGAAGCTGGTCGAAAAAGAGAAAAAGAACGCGGAAAGGGCATCGGCTAAAAGGAGCGCGGCGACCAAAAAGTCCGCAGCGGGCAAGACTGCCGCGAAGCGCGGAAAGTAAGGGCGCGTAATATTACAGTTGTTTACAGGCTGGTCATTCAGCCTGTAAAAATATAAGCCTGTGATTTATCACTTGAAACCGATATCGCACAAAAGCGATAAATCACATACACAATGTTGAAAAATATTGTGTAAAACATCTAACAAACAGTTCCGAGGAGGAAAGAGCCATGGGAATGGATTTCAACAGAAAGCTGCCGATACCTAAACTCATCAAAGAGATGTACCCGCTGTCAGCCGAGGTCGCAAAGGTAAAGGAAGAACGAGACGAGCAGATACGGGCGATATTCAGAGGTGACGACAAGCGTTTCATCCTGATAATCGGTCCCTGCTCGGCAGACCGCGAGGATGCTGTGCTCGATTATGTGAGCCGCTTGACAAAGGTGCAGGACGAGGTGAAGGACAAGATCTTCATCATCCCGCGTATCTACACCGGTAAGCCCCGCACAACGGGTGAGGGCTACAAAGGCATGGTGCATCAGCCCGACCCGCAGAGAGCGGAGAATATGCTCGACGGCATTATAGCGGTGCGCCGCCTGCATACCCGCGCCATAGAAGAATCCGGGCTTGTCTGCGCGGATGAGATGCTCTACCCCGAAAATTACCGCTATCTGTCGGACATTCTTTCTTATGTCGCGATAGGCGCACGCTCCGTCGAAAATCAGGAGCACCGTCTTGTCGCAAGCGGCATGGATATACCCGTGGGAATGAAAAATCCCACCGGCGGCGATTACTCCGTCATGCTCAATGCCATAACCGCCGCGCAGAATCCCCATATGTTCATATACCGAGGCTGGGAGGTCGTTTCTTCCGGCAATCCCTACGCACACGCGATAATGCGCGGCTACAGCAACAAACACGGCAACAATATCCCGAACTACCACTATGAGGATCTCAACCTTATCTATGAAATGTATGAGCAGAAACAGGTCATCAACCGCAGTGTCATAGTTGACTGCAACCACGCTAACTCCGGCAAGCAGTACGAGGAGCAGATACGCATTGCGAAGGAAGTCCTCTACAGCAAGCGTCACGGTGATAACCTCGGAGACTTCATAAAAGGTCTGATGATAGAGAGCTATATCGAGGACGGCGCACAGAAGATAGGTGAGGGTATCTACGGAAAGTCCATAACCGACCCGTGTCTCGGCTGGGCAAAATCGGAAAAGCTCATCTACGAGCTTGCCGACGCACTGTGATGCAGTTACCGGCAGAAATAAAGGCGGAAGCGGAGAAGATCGCGGCAGCTTTCCCGCACGGAGATATCGCCCGGGCAGCAGAGAGCATTTCCGCAAGATACCGGCAGGAGAGAGCCGACGGTTCCCGCATCGTCACAAAAGCTGCGGAAGCCGCCGCTTACGCTGCTGCAAGGATGCCGGCAACATTCGCGGCTATAAGCTCGGCTATTGAACACACCATACAGTGCTGCAATGCCGATATTACGTCGGCAGCCGACATCGGCGCGGGTACCGGAGCAGGCGCTATAGCCGCTTCCGAACTGTTCGGCGGTATCACGGAACTGCACTGCTATGAGCGTGAACCGGAGATGCGCGCACTCGGCAAAAAACTTGCCGCAGATGCGCAGTGGTTCGACCTCGACATGATATCCGGGGAACTCCCCCGCAGCTACGACCTTGTGATGCTCTGCTATGCGCTCAATGAGCTGTCCGCCGCAGACCGTGACAGAGTTGTATCGCGTTTATGGGAACACACCGGTAAGATGCTCCTTATCGTCGAGCCGGGAACACCCACAGGTCATGCCAATATCATACAGGCGCGTGAACTGCTCATACAAAGCGGCGCGTCGATAGCCGCCCCGTGTCCCGGCAATATGCCCTGTGGACTGGACAGCGGTGACTGGTGCCATTTCACGGCACGCGCCACGCGCTCGAAGCTGCACAAGCAGTTAAAAGGCGGAGACGCGCCCTACGAGGACGAGAAGTTCTCGTATATCTCGGTGGTGCGGGGGGAATGTTCGCCGTGTGCGCGCCGTATCCTGCGGCATCCGCAGATATCTCCGGGATTCATTGAGCTTCGCGTCTGCACCGCCGGCGGGATAGATGATATCAAGGTCACGAAGAAGTCTCCGGATTTCAAAGCCGCCCGCAAATCCGACAGCGGAGACGGGTTCTGAAATGATGCTGTCATTATTGCAGCGTCAATGCGGATTCCCCTTGTTTACAGAAAAGAAAAACTGCACGGTAAATGATACCGTGCAGTCAGTCTGTCAAAAAAGCTTTATCTGAATATAATCTTATTTCGGTGCAGCGCGATCTCCCCGATTAGCGGGGAGGTGTCACGTAGTGACAGAGGGGATGACCGACAGACGGCTGCCGCAAGTCCAGAGCGCGCAGCTCTGGTCCCGTCCGGAAGGACAGCGCGAACGCGCCGCCGCACCTACTTTATTGACACGCTGACTGCACGGTAAATGCTGCCATGCAGTGTTTTTTCAAAAAACAGACCGGATCTGTAAGCCGGGTTTTGTCGTGGATGAACATCTATCTGATCCTGCCGTCGCCGACAGGCTTTAGCCGCCTTAAACGGAGCGCGCCGAGCAGGCACGTTGCTCTCCGAACCAATCAGCGTTGCATCGGGTAGGGTTTACATGGCATACGCGTCTCCGCGCATCCGGTGAGCTCTTACCTCGCCTTTCCACCCTTACATATCCAAAGCGCAGGCTTTGAACGTGCGGTATATCTCTGTTGCACTTGCCCTGAGGTCGCCCTCGGCTGCCGTTAGCAGTTACCCCGCTCTTTGATGCCCGGACTTTCCTCAGGAGAAACTCCCGCGTCCATCCGATCCGGTCTGCTATTGCATTATATCATATATCATCACAAAAAGTCAAGCAGGGGACGGAAATTTTGTGCAATTTACGAAAACTATTGCCAAACCCGCACAGAATGTGGTATAATGTTCTTGCAATTTCTATAAAAGGCAGTCATATAAATGGAAAAGAAACATCATATCCCGCTTAAAAGGCTCATCATCGGCGGAACGCTGCTCCTGCTCGGAGCGGGCGGCTGGGCGGCAGCCCGTCACATCGGCGGGTTTGCTGACTTCTACGGTTCCGTCATTTACCCAGTTGTTGAGAACGTCTTCGCCCGTATAAGCGGCATTTTCCCGTTCTCGGTCGCGGAAGTCATGGTCGTATGCGGTGTGCTGCTCGCCCTCTTCTCGATAGTATTCTTCATCGTTCGGATGATCCGGCTGAAGGGCAGGAGACTGCGGTTCCTCGCGTCGTCGGGTTCCACCGTACTGCTGGTCGGCGGCATACTACTGTTCGAGTATGTCTATGGCATGGGCATCAACTACAGCCGTACACCGTTTTCGCAGACCGCCGGTCTGAAAACGGGAAGATACACCAAAGAGCAGGTGAGGGAAGTGCTCGACTACACGATAGCGAACCTTGCCGAAGCCGGCAGATACATCACTATCGACGATAACGGACATATCATTATACCCGACGATCTTTCCGGACGTGCAGCCGCCGCAATGTCGAAACTCGGTGCGCAGTACCCCGTGTTCGATACATATTACCCGCCCGTAAAGCCGGTAATGCTCTCCGAACTCATGTGCTACGGACATATCACGGGGATGTTCACTTTCTATTCCATGGAAGCGAACTACAATAAGAACAACGTTCCCGAAGAGACGGGTCATACCGTTTGCCATGAGCTTTCGCACATGACGGGATTCATGCGTGAGGACGAGGCGAATTTCATAGCCTACCTCGCGTGCCGCGGCAGCGGTGACCCTTACCTCACATACTGCGGCTGGTATGACATGACCATATACCTGCTCAACGCGTATTACCCCGATGCGACCGATGCCGAGTACGCTGAGGTGTGGCAGTCCATACCCGCATACGCCGCCGTGCAGCTGGATCTGCAGAACGAGTTCTGGGACAAGTACAAGACCGATTTCGGCGAGGTAGCCGAAGCCATGAACGATGTATATTTAAAGATAAACGACCAGTCCGACGGCACAAAAAGCTACGGCAGGGTGGTAGATCTTGCAATAGCCGATTATTACGCTGCAAAAGGTAATGGGCACCTCTAAAAACCTCTTGCCGCCCATTCGCACCGCCCTAAAGCCGTC
>CAMHBE010000048.1 GCA_946183095.1 uncultured Clostridia bacterium
CAGGGACAGCTTACTGGCATATTCAATGCCGACAGCAGTGTTGAAATATATGCGGGAATACCTTATGCACAGCCGCCGGTAGGTGAACTGCGCTGGAAGGAGCCGCAGGACGCTCTGCCGTGGGAGGGCATTCTTAATGCCGACAGTTTCAAGCCTATGAGTATGCAGCCGACAAATCTGCCGATATATAATTCGCTGTCTCAGATAATCGGATATCACGATTACGAAATATCGCTGACCGACAACTATATCCCGCCTGTGAGCGAGGATTCGCTTTATCTGAATATATGGAAGCCGGCGGGCGATGTCAGCGGACTTCCCGTACTCGTGTATATCCACGGCGGTTCGCTCCAGACGGGGCAGCCGTGGTATGCGGATTACAGCGGAGAGGGACTTGCAAAACAGGGCGCTGTTGTTGTGAACATGGGGTATCGTCTCGGCGTTTTCGGATTTTTCGCAGACGAAGAACTGCAAGCGGAATCATCATACGGCACCACCGGCAACTATGGACTTCTCGATCAGATCAAGGCGCTTGAATGGGTGCGCGACAATATTTCGGCATTCGGCGGAGATCCGGATAACGTGACGCTTTCGGGCGAATCGGCAGGTTCCGCCTGTGTGAGCGCATTGTGCGTTTCGCCCCTTGCGTCGGGATTGTTCCGGCGCGTTATAATGGAAAGCTCGACTGTAGTTTCGGCAAAACCGCCGCACTCGTTCAGATCACTCGATGAAGCGTTTGACAGCGGAAAAACGCTGAAAACTCGTCACAACTGCGCAAGTATAGAGGAACTGCGGAAGCTCCCCGCGGAGGTACTTGTGCAGGAAGCCTACACACAGCATCACATCACCGTTGACGGCTATGTGCTCATCGAACTGCCGTATGAATCCTACAAAAAAGGCATACATAACGAGGAAGCGATACTGCACGGCTGCAACGAGGAGGAAAGCGCTCCGTTCATTATCTTTGACCACGCGAATATGAGCAATTATTCCGCGAAAATAAAGGGTTATTTCGGGGCATACTCAGACGAGGTACTGCGCATCTATCCTGCCGCAACAGATGAAGAAGCTGACAAGTATTGGGCTGAGATCTACGGTTCCGTGTTCTTCAATTATCCGCATTACTGCCTTGACAGACTCGCTGTCGGAAACGGCATTCCCGCTTACGAATACCTGTTCACGAAGCATAACGGACGGCTCGGCTGTTGGCACAGCGGCGAGATGATCTACTGTTTCGGGAACATTCCCGACAACTCGGTTCTGTATGATACGGCAGACCGAGAACTGAGCAGGATAATGACAGCTTACTGGTTGAATTATATGAAAACCGGCGATCCCAACGGCGCGGGACTTCCGGTATGGGAGCAAAGTTCGGCATCGGAAAAGCTGCTTGAATTCGGCAATAATGTCGGAATGACAGACGAAAAGCGGCTTGCGCTGTACTCGGTGCTTGACAGAATGGAAGGATTCGATATTTCGTCGGATAATTGAGGGAAAAAATGTGGCAAAACTACTATACCACATTTTTCAAAATAAACCAATAGTTTATATATATATCTTTGACCGCTGCAATAAATTTCTTTGTCTTGTGAGGACTGCGAAATTGTCATATTATCATCATGCTGTCGCCGAAGCTGAAAAACCTGTAACGTTCCGCGATAGCGGTACGGTAAGCCGCAAGTGTCCTCTCGCGCCCGAGGAAGGCGCTGACGAGCATGATGAGGGTGCTTTCGGGGAGGTGGAAATTCGTTATCAGCCCGTCGATCACCCTGAACTCGTAGCCGGGGTAGATGAAGATGCCGGTATTCTCGGAACACTTCCGCACCTCGCCGTACTTCTGCGCGCAGGCTTCGAGGGTGCGGCAGCTCGTTGTCCCGACGGAAATGACGCGCCCGCCGTTTTTCCTGCATTCGGCGATCTTCCGCGCTGTTTCGGCGGGTATCGTGAAATGCTCGACGTGCATCTTGTGGTCGAGGATGTTATCCTCCTTGACGGGGCGGAACGTTCCCAGACCGACGTGAAGCGTCACGAACGCTGTGTCAACGCCCTTTGCGCGGAGTTTCTCAAACACGCTGTCCGTGAAATGCAGACCGGCGGTGGGAGCCGCAGCGGAGCCTGTTTCTCGGCAATACACGGTGTTGTATCTGTCCTTGTCACGGAGTTTTTCGGTAATGTACGGGGGGAGGGGCATCTGCCCGATGCGGTCGAGGATATCAAAGAACACACCGTCGAATGTAAAGCGCACGATACGGTCGCCGTCATCGAGAACGTCGGTGACTTCGCCGGTGAGTTCGTCGGAGAACTTCACCATTGCGCCGCGTTTAAGTCTGCGTCCGGGGCGGACTATCGCTTCCCATGTGTCATGGGACTTCTGCTCCAGCAGGAGAAATTCGCACACCGCACCGGTATTCTCTTTAACGCCGAAAATGCGGGCGGGGAACACCTTAGAGTCGTTGAGCACGAGCAGATCGCCGGGTCGCAGATAGTCTGCGATGTTGTAGAACCGGTCGTGGGTTATCTCGCCGGTGGCGCGGTCAATTTTCATGAGCCGGGAACTGTCGCGGGGTTCCAGCGGTGTCTGCGCGATAAGCTCCTGCGGCAGGTCGTAGTAAAAATCACTTTTTTGCATTTTATAACCTTTTTTATTCAATATATCCCGATCCAAAGCGGCTGCTGCGTTCACTTTTCCGCTTCTTTCAGCAGTGTTTTCAGCTCCGCGGAAGTGAACCTGTATTTCTTGTCGCAGAAGTGGCAGCACACCTCAGTCTCGTCCTGTTCGTCGGCGAGTTTACGCAGTTCGTCATGCCCGAGGGAGAGCAGTATCTGTTCGGTGCGCTCGCGGCTGCAATTGCAGTAATAACCGCACTCCCAGCTGTCGAGGACTTCACCGTTCAATCCTTCCAGCCCCATGAGCGCGATATCTTCGGGAGTTTTGCCCTGCTGCATGAGGTCGGTGACTGACTGCATCGACCTGATGTTCTGCTCGATAACGTCTATCGCCTTTTCATTTATCGGCGGCACGAGCTGCAACAGAAAACCGCCTGCGCACTTTACCGACCAGTCCCGGTCGACCAGCACGCCCAGCGCGCACACGGTGGGTATCTGCTCGCTTATGGCGTAGTAGCTCGTGATATCCTCGGCTATCTCGCCGGAAACGATAGGCACCTGCGTGGCGTAAGGCTCTTTCAGCCCGAGGTCTTTTATAACGCCGAGGAACCCGTCTGTGCCGACGTAGCCGGAAACATCGAGCTTCCCGTTGGGTTTGAGCGGAAGATCGACATTCACGTTGTCGGCATAGCATTTCACATTGCCCATGTATTCGGCTGCAACTACGATGTTTCCGGCAGGACCGTTCCCGTTCATGCGCAGGGTAAGGCGGTCATCCTCGGATTTGAGCATCGCGCCCATGATCGAGCCTGCTGTGGCAAGCCTTCCGAGAGCTGCCGTAGCGACGGGGGTCGTCTTGTGCAGACGGAATATCTCGTTCACTATATCGGTGGAATCTATCGCGGAGCAGAGGACACTGCCGTCTGCGGATAATGCTCGTACTATTTTTGACATAACTCATGCTTCCTTATTTTTAGAATGTATCATCTTTGCGACAAAAGTGAGCTTCTCGCTCGTTTCGCAAGGCTCGTTCTCTGTCGGATAGCCGTACACCGCACAAAGAGTGAAGCCCGCGTCTTTCAGCAGTTTTTCGACTGTATCGCGGGGAAACGCTGTCTCGGTGAAGAAATCGGAGCTCCTGCGGTAAACATCGCCGTCGCGCTCAAAGAAATCGAGCTGTATCTCCGTAACGCCCCCGCCGGCATATTCGTTTTCCCAGACGCAGAATACATTATCGGTCTCGTAAACGAATGTGGAATCCGCAAGTATGTTCTCGTGCTTGTACGGCGTGTTGACATCGAACATGAACACTGCGCTGTTGTCGCAGAACAATGCGACGCGCTCAAAGACTGTGCGCAGTTCGTCGGCGCTTTCGAGGTGATTTAAGCTGTCGAGAGCGCATACCACGGTGTCAACAGTGCCGAAAAGGTCAAGCTCCGTCATATCCTGACACAAGAACTGCACACCCTCATGGGGTTTTGCAAACGCGATATCCAGCATATCGGGGGAAGCGTCGATGCCGATGACGTCATACCCCATTTGCGCAAAGGGCAAAGAAAGGCTGCCCGTTCCGCAGGCGAGATCGAGGAGAATGCCGCGTTTTCCGCCTTGGAGAATGTTCAGCCTGTCATAGTATTCCGCAAGAGCGGGGTAGTCGATGTTTGCGGTGAGCTCGTCGTAATATTTCGCAAACGCGTTGTAGCTCATTTCATCAGACCTTTTTTTTCAAGGCGGTCGAATACGACGCTGTAGCCGTCCTTACCGGTCTGGAGCGTGCGGTTCACGCGGCTTATGGTAGCCGTGCTGGCACCGGTAGTTTCAACGATATCGGCATAGACCTTATCCTGTGTCAGATATTTTGCGACCACAAGGCGCTGCGAGATAGAGGCAAGTTCCTGCACGGTGCAGAGATCTTCAAAAAACGCCTCGCACTCTTCCGTGCTTTTGAGCTGGAGGATAGCCTGATAGAGGAATTCGCGGTTTTCGTAGTTGATCTCATGTTTTTTCATATTATTATATTCCTTTCCGTGATAGCGGTTTATTGTGTTACTGTATTATAGTTTATCACATAAAAGCCGAAAAGTCAAGAGGTATTGCAAAAATAATATGTATGACCGACCCGCAGATGCTTTATCGGGCATTTTCATGCCGTCTTTGAGCGATCGCGGGCCGGTTCGGTGCGAAGATCAGACAGCCGCAAGTCCAGCCCTGAGGTCGTCAAGGATGTCGTCGATGCTCTCAAGTCCGACGGAGAAGCGCACCATGCCTCCGTTGATGCCTGCGGCAACGAGCTGTTCATCGGTGAGCTGGCGGTGTGTGGCACTTGCCGGATGCAGGACGCAGGTGCGGATATCGGCAACGTGTACTTCGTTTGAAGCGAGCTTCAGCGAATCCATGAAGCGCACGGCAGCGGGACGGCCGCCCTTGATGACGAACGAGATAACGCCGCTGCACCCGTCCGGGAGATACTTCTGAGCAAGAGCGTGATACGGGCTGCTTTCAAGACCCGGGTAATTGACGGATTCCACCTTTTCATGTGATTCGAGGAATTTTGCGACGGTCATTGCGTTTTCACAGTACTGCTTCATTCTTACGGCGAGAGTTTCAAGACCGAGATTGAGGTAGAATGCGGACTGCGCAGACGGGTAGCAGCCGAAGTCACGCATGAGCTGCATACGCGCCTTGATGATGTAAGCAGCCTTGCCGTAGGTCTTTGTGTAGATAATGCCGTGGTAGCTCTCGTCGGGTTCGGTGAATTCGGGGAACTTGCCGTTAGTCCAGTCAAAGTTGCCGGAATCCACGATAACGCCGCCGACCTGCACCGCGTGACCGTCCATGTATTTTGACGTTGAGTGTGTGACGATATCCGCGCCGTGTTCGATAGGACGGCAGAGTATCGGGGTGGGGAAGGTGTTGTCAACGATGAGCGGGCAGCCGTGAGCGTGTGCGGCTTTGGCAAACTTTTCGATGTCAAAGACGGTAAGGGCGGGGTTTGCGATAGTCTCGCCGAATACAGCCCTTGTGTTGGGCTTAAAGGCGGCGTTCAGCTCTTCTTCGGTGCAGTCGGGCGAAACGAAGATGCACTCGATGCCCATTCTCGGGAGAGTGACCGCAAAGAGGTTGATAGTGCCGCCGTAGATAGCTGTGGTGGAGATGAAGCTGTCACCGGCTTTGAGTATGTTGAGCAGGCTCAGCAGGGAAGCCGCCTGACCCGATGAAGTACACATAGCGCCGACACCGCCTTCAAGAGCGGCGATCTTCTCTTCCACCGCCATAACGGTGGGGTTTGCGAAGCGGGAATAGATAAGGCTTCTTGTGGGATCGTCGAATACCGCGGCAACGTCGTCGGTGGAATCATAAACGTATGTGGTGCTCTGTACTATCGGTACGACGCGGGGCTCGGTGTTTTTGGGTGTGTAGCCTGCGTGCAGGCATTTTGTTTCGATGTTCATGATGAGAGTTCTCCTTTAAAATGATTTCATCTATTATACCACATTCCGGTAAATATTTCAATAGGCGAAAAAAATAAACAGGTAAATTTTTCATAACTATTGAAATTGAACGGATAAAGTGGTATAATAAAACCTATAAAGGAGGGTCATACCATGAAACATATCGACATTATCAGAAAGACTCTGTCGCTTTTTACTGCGGCATCAATGACAGCAGGGGCATTCACGCTCCCGGCTGCGGCGTATTCGGAGCAGGGGTACACTGCCGATGAAGCGTTATCGGCTCCTGCGCTTCATGAAGGCATATCGGGAAAACCGGTGGGAGGTCTTGCGAAACCTGAAGGTCACAAGGCGCCCGAAAAGCTTGTGAATTCGGCAAGACCGGCAGCGGCTTCACGAGATGATGCCGTATCAGCCGAATATACATATTCCGGCAGCTATGCTTACGAAATGCTCACCGACAGAGAAAAACAGTTCTATCTTGACCTGAAAGTGTCATTCGATGAATTTGCGGAAAGCCGCAAAGACGCAGTGGATTATGTGAATTACGACGGGTTCAGATCTTACTACATATCGCCGGTTTCTTATGAGGGAATGACGCTCGATGAGGCTGTGGATGTCTTGTTTATATTCATTTATTCTCAGCCGCAGTATTACTTTGTGGATCTGGATTATTTATACTCGACGCTCGAAGACGGCGACGACGAGCTTTTCTGGCCGTGCATCCTCAGCGGCATGGCAAAAGCGTCCAAACGTGAAAAGGTCGAAGCTGCGATAAACAAAACGCTCGATGAGTGGATGCCGGAGATCGAGGCGCAGGTGACGGTCACCGCAAAGGAACTGAAGATAGCCGAGCTTATCTGCGGAAGCATAACCTACGATGACGAAGCGCTCGAAACGGCGGGAACATCGAAGGAAGACGGTTATGACCAGACGCTGATAGGCGCGTTTTATGAGCATTCCTGCGTGTGTGCGGGCTATGCGCAGGCTGCTTCGTTCCTGTGCAACGCGGCAGGCATAGAGTCTTTCTGCGTTACGAGCGAGACACATCAGTGGAACGTCGTAAAGCTGTATGACAACTGGTATCAGCTCGATACGACATGGATGGACACCGATGCCCCGGAGCTTGACTATGACTGGTGCAACGTAAGCTATGACAGGCTTCAGCAGCAGGATCCCGACGGCGCTCACGCTTACGAGCAGCTCTGGAGTTCGTATAAGCCGCCGAAAACGGTATATGATAACGTTAAGATCCCCGATCTCGGACTTGTGGGCATCCGGATCACAACACCCCCGTTAAAGACCGTGTATGCGCTCGGCGATAAGCTCGACATGACGGGCGGCGTTCTCACCGCGTACTATGCGGAAAGCGCAAAGGGCGAGTACACCGAGGAGATTCCGCTCACATCAGAAAAGATCTCGGTCAATGGCAATACCGATACCGCCGGAAAATGTAATGTAACTCTCGGGTACGGCGGAAAGACGGTCACATTGCCTGTTACGGTGTATGACCCCCTTTCCGATAATGTGAACGTGGTCTGCGGAGACGAGTTTCAGTCATTCGATACCCTCGGCAAAGCATTCGCGTACATCAATGGGAAAAAGGACAATAATGCCGATTATATCGTTACGATAAACCGCAAGGTATTCGAGGATAAGATAAAGTTCCCGACGGCGGCGAAAAGCATCGTTATAGCTGCAAACGGCGACGCGGTGATAAGCACGAACACGTCGGCGATCTCCCTCGCGTGTGATGCGGAGATAGCCTGCCCGATAGTGAAGAAAGATGCAAAGGCGATAAACTATACGACAGCAAAGAACAAGACGCTCACCATTACTGCGGACATCGACGCAGGAACGATAAAAGGCGGCGCAGGCAGCACTCTTCTGGTGCGCGGCGATGTCGAAGCGTCGGGTCTGTCTGCATTCTCCAAAGTCGAAATATCCGGCAGTCTGTCGCTCTCCGGGAAGACATCCGGGATAGGCGCACTGTCCGGCGAACTTGTTCTCAAAGCTGGCTCTTCCGCAGTTATCGACAGCATAGGTGACGCTCTGATAATGTTATCCGCATCGGAACAAAACGGTATCGTTACGCTCCCGAAACTCACGGTGACGTGCATCACCGCTCCCGTGTCGATAGCTACCGACGCTGACTCTCTCCCGTCGAGCGGCACTGCGATAATGTCTGTTGCCAACATAAACAAATTCGACGGCTTGGATAATTTAACCGTGATCGACACAGACGCCAAAGGCAATTCCCTCGCTCCGTTCATCTACGGAAAAGAGATACGCGCCGAGTATGCGGATGCCATGACAGTGACGGTGAAGACTTCGGCGGGTACGACAGACGTTGCCGCGCCGTCATTCGAGAAAGTATCAGAGACTCTTGAGGCTTACGGAGACGGTGCGGAATGCACCGTAGAGATCCACGCGGATGTCGTCTGCGGCAAGTTCAAGCTCCCCGCGAAACTGGCAGGGCTGACGATACGCGGCGGTACGCTTACCATGCCGGGCGGCTCGATATCGGTGAAGTACCCGCTGACGTTCTCGGATATCACCATCAATGCGGTGGATAAGAAAGGCTCACCCGCGGTGCTGAACATCAGAACGACCGGTACGCTGACACTGAAAAACACGGTGATAAACGCTAAAGATGTAACTCTGCGCGGAAACAGGATAGTAATTTAAATAAAAATGGCGGTGCCCATGAAGCGGACACCGCCATTCTTATCAGTATATCCTGTATTGCTTTATAAAGCTGACACCGTCTTTGACTACGGAAACGTTCAGTATGCCGTCGTCGAGCCTTGCGGCGGTAACTTCCGCGTCACGAAGCTCAAGCATATCGTCGAGCATCTCACGCTGAACATCGCCGTATTCCGCCATATTGTCGGAGGTGAAAAGCACTCCGCCGCAAAGGGCATTTATTTCGGCAAGGCAGCGTCGCTGTGCGGCAGTCATTGTCGTTGAGGTGTCGCGGAGCATGAACACGTCGGGGTCGTTGATGAAAGCACGCCCGTTGAGCTGCCTGCGAAATACCGAGTTCAGAATGCTGTTGCGGGTGCTGGGACGCTCGCGGTGTATGAGCTTCATTACCGCCGTGCCGTCCCATTCGGGCGTAACGTCGGTGCCTATGCGGCAGTAATCGACTTTGCCGAAAGCGGAAGCAATCGGGACCCCGCAGCCCAGTATCTTTGCGCCGCCCGCTATCTCACGCAGAAAGTCCATGCCGTCGGACATTATCTGCCCGCGTGTCCTGTCTGTTCTCGGCAGGATACACGCCGCGTAGAGAAAGTCGAGTTTCAGCAGTTTGAACCCCCATTCCGCGGTAACGGTGCGGAATACTTCACGCAGATATCCGCGCACTTCCTCATTGTAGATGTCGAGGGCGTAGGAACCGCTCCAGTTGCTGCCTGCCCTTACGGGAGCACCGGTGTTGTCGGTGAGCAGCCAGTCCTTGTGCTCACGGATTATCCCGGAATTTTCCTCGCAGACGAACGGTGCGAGCCACAGCCCCGGTGTCATTCCCGCAGCGTTTATCATGTCCGCAATGGCTTTCATGCCGTCCGGGAATTTCGCCATGTCTATGCTTAGCCAGTCGCCCACCGCGGTCTGATATCCGTCGTCTATCTGGAAGATGTCGGCTTTCACGCCGCAGTTCTTTATTCCTTCGAGGTCATCTTCGATGTATTTCCCGCAGATGTCCTGATAATGCCTGTACCAGCTCGTGTAGCCGAACACGGGCTTTTCGGCGCATTTCGGTATCTGCATCAGCTCAAAGTACCTGTCGAACACATACGTTTCCGAACCTCTGCCGATGTACAGCGAAATACCGTCGTAACGATCCCTGAAATGCAGTCCTCTGCATTCTTTCTCGACAGTTACGGTACCTTTCGCGGCATTCACTCTTATCTGTGTGAATCCCTCGTTCTCATTGAGCGAACCTATGAACGTGAACTCTCCGTTTTCGCTGCGGATATACCCGTATGAGAAGCCGTGGATATTACCGTGCCTGCGGCTGTATCTTGCAAAGCGGTAGTCTCCGTAAGCCGCAAAAGCATACTTGTCGGAGATCGGTGCAGGGATGTGGTCGATGCCGCGGACTTTGCCGGTGATGCTGTGCTCCTTGCTGTCTGTCCATGACTGATATCCGTTTAAGAAAAGCTTGTCCGTTGCTTTTGC
>CAMHBE010000049.1 GCA_946183095.1 uncultured Clostridia bacterium
CTTCATTCTCTTTTTTCAGCTGTGAAAATTCACGAGCGATATCCTGAAGATACTCATCGACCTCGTCTTTTGCGTAGTTTCCCATTTTCATGGTGAATGTCTTGTTCATAATGCTGTTTGAATCCATGTTTTCCTCCATTCCCGCACCGCACGTTTCTTACACATCATACATCACATACCATACGGCCGGTTTCATCTTTTTATATCTTTCGCCCTATAACGGCACTGACAAGCAGTACGCCGTTTCAGGCATATTTCTTCAGAGTGAACCTGAGTCTCCCTTTTTTTGTAATCGCCGCATCTTCCGATACGATGAACTTACCGTGACCGCGCAAAGTAAGAACATCACCGACTGCAACGCCCTTGCTTACATTCAGGCACTCCGCGTAATTCAGCATAAAGCTGCCGGAACGTATGAATGCCGCGGCTTTTTCCCTCGAAAGTCCTGTTATCCCCGCAACGATGCAGTCTGCACGTTCGGATGCCGCATTGAACGTCACCACTGCGAACTCCGCAGGCCGCACAGCCTTTGAAGCCTCCTCCGAGAGACTGTCGGAAACGCTCACACCTGCCCTGCCGACACGCACAAGGCTGTCAATTATCACATCATGCGCGGTCTTTGTGCAAAACACAGCGGCAGCGCTCTCACCTATGAAGATATCGCCCACAGTGCTGCGCTCCATGCCGAGTCCCATCAATGAGCCGAGCAGATCGCGATGATCGGGCTTGTCCGCCTTACGGTAGGATACCGTAAGTGTGTAAACAGGAAAATCCTCATACGCCGCCGGCTCATCCTCATAAGGCGATACGCCGAGCATCCTGCGGGAACACGCTTCATCACCGCCCCAGAAGGTAAGGCTTATCCCATGACGTTTTCCGAGCAGCATCTGCGCATCATACTGCTCATGCTCATTGAGAAATGCCGAAAAGACAGGACAACCGCGTTTTTCCGCAAGAACACACATATCATCGAGACGCGCCGGAAAATCATCCCGGGAACGATAACTGCCCATCACATAAAATCGTTGCCGTTGCCGAGCGACTCGATCATATCACCGGAGATATCGACGTTCACAGGAACGATTATGTAAGTTGTGTTGGCTATCCTTTTAAGGTCGCCGTCAGCAGCGTACGCAACACCTCCGAGAAAGTCTATAAGCCTGTTGGCAACTTCCTTGTTCGTGTTGTCAAGATTAAGCACGACCGTCTTTTTATTCTTGAAGTGGTCTGCGATAGCAGCGGCGTCGGAATATTTTTCCGGCTTGACAACGATGACCTGCAAACGTGTTGTCGCAGGAATGCTCATTATCTTGCTGCTCTTGATAGTGGGCTTGGTGTCATAAGAGTCGAAATCCACGGACGAGGGGACATCATTCACATAATCGCCGTCGTTACCGTAGTTATCCTCTTCCACACCTATACCGGTCTTCTTCAGAAAATCCCTGAAACCCATTTCGTCATCCTCCTTTTCCCGTTATCAGCGGGATAAATAAGTATTATGTGTTCAATTATATTTTCTGTATCCATAAAGCACGCTCCCTATCCTTACGATAGTTGAGCCGTGCATTATCGCCTGAACATAGTCGCCCGACATACCCATAGACAAGGTATCCACAAGCGAATGTCCGTCTCCCGAAGTTTTTGCTTTAAGATCCGAAAAAAGCTTCTGCATCTGCGCGAAATATCTCTCCGAGCTGCCGTCCGTATCCACAGGCGGAATCGCCATAAGACCGCGCAGCCGCACATTGGAAAGTTCGCCGATACTGTCAGCGAGCGACATAACATCTGCCGGCGGGATGCCGCTTTTGCTTTCCTCTTCGCCGATATTCACCTCGATCAGTATATCCATGGTAAGTCCCGCCGCAGCCGCACGCTTATTTATCTCTTCAATAAGGTGCAGACTGTTCGCGGAATGTATCATGCTCACCTTGTCGATGATGTATTTCACTTTGTTTGTCTGCAAGCTCCCAATAAAGTGTATCTCCGGATCCCCCTCGTAAGCGTCACGCTTTCCGAGGAACTCCTGCACACGGTTCTCGCCGAGGAGCTTTACACCCTGCCAGACCGAAAAGTTCACCACTTCCGGATCCACCGTCTTGGTAACTCCCATGAGCCTGACTTCATCGTTTCTGCCTGCTTTCAGCTTAGCCTCCGCAATGTTTTCCTCAATTCGTTTCAGATTGTCTGCAACAGCGGAAAACCTGCTATCCGACGATCTTTCCCTCATGAAGATCCCTTCCTTCAACTATAATATTGTCATACAGCGAGAGATAGCCTTCCGTGTCGGTCGTATCGGCAACAAGCGTATAATCTTCCTGTGACATGATCTGTCTGACCTTTTTGAACTTTGCAACTATACCGTCCTGCACATACACGCCTACCGAGCCGTCCTCCTCGCTTATGCGAAGCGCCGAGTTCGGTATCATTATACCGTCGTGGTCGTCGAGCAGCAGTCTGACCTGCGCCGAACGCGACCCGATGTAATCCGCAAGATATCTGTCAAATCTGAATACCGCGAGACTGCGGCCGTCATCAAGTCTTTTAAGGCTGACGATGTCCGCGCGGACTATCCTGTTTGACGAACCGATACGCATAGATACCGAAGCACCCTCAAAAACAGTTCCGAGTCTTACGGTATCGAGGACACCGACCATGTACCACTTATAATCCCCGACCAGCTTTCCGATAGCGCCTTTCGGGTTCTCGGTGCTCTCCTCGCTTGAAATGATACGTTCGATATCATCCGCCGTAAGATCGAATACCTTATCGGTGGTGAGAGTTTCCTCATACCCGTCTGCCCTGCTGATAAAATATCCTGTCTGAGGAATAAGTATATCATAAGGCGCGGAAGTTATCTGAGCGCGAAGCGACGCGATATCGCTGTCTATGCGGGCTATCTTCTCGGCATATGATGTTTCGGTGCCTTTGACGATCTCGCGCTTGCTCTGAAGATTCAGTATATCACTTTTGAGGGAAGATGCGAGATCATACTCGCCTTCGTAAATATACTGCATCAGCTTTGAATGTTTCTCACTTATCTGGTTGGAGAAAGATTCGAGCTGTGAGGTATCCGCTCCCACAAGGCTCTGTGCATCCGAAAGAACGGATCTTTGTGCAGCAAGATCATCAATCTGCTTCTGCAAGGCGATATCATTGCTGTTGCGGTATATCTGCGCGATCACGGAATTTTTTGCGACTTTTGAACCGTCCTCGTGAGTGTAACTGATTATACCGCTTACATTATAAGAAACGATCTTTTCATCGCGGACGAAAACTCCCTTGAAAGAAATAGATTCCGTAGCCGAATACAGGGTAGCGGGCTCTGTGCGAAAAGGTGTACCGAACAATATAACGACCTGACTGATGACCATTATCAGAAAGAATATGCCTATAACTATCCAGATCACCCTCGTAGTGACGGCACGTCTCTTGTCGCTTTCCTCCATTTACAGTCAGTCCTTGTTCTCCGCGTCTTCCTTATCGAATGCATCGAGCAGCGATATGGGTCTGAGCGGAGTTATCGTTGATATAGCGTGTTTGTAGATAAGGTTCTGTTTTCCGTCGGTGTCGAGAATAACCGTGTAATTATCGAACCCCTTGACAATGCCCTTGAACTGAAAACCGTTCGTGATATAGATCGTTACGGGGATCCTGTCTTTTCTCGACTGATTGAGAAATACATCCTGTAAATTGAGTTCCTTTGCCATAGTATTATCCTTCCTGTTCTCCAGAATGCCTTGATACTGCACTGTGAGCGGGTTTGAGAACTTTCGCTCCATATTTCTGCAATACCATACAGTCTATTATAACACATTTTTTCAAAAAAAGCTATATTTTTTTACTAAATTTTCTGCAATTTTTAAAATTTTTTCATATTCCGTATCTTTATCTGCCGGAATACGTTCTATCCTGTCGTCTTTTCTGAACCATGTGAGCTGTCTTTTAGCGTAATGACGTGTTTCCCGTTTCAGTCTTTCAACGCACTCTTCAAGGCTCTCAACGCCGTCTAAATAAGGTCTGAGCTCCTTATATCCTATTGCCTGCGCAGCGGTAGGATAGTCGGGATGTGTGAAGAACTCCCTCGCCTCGTCTATCAATCCTGCCTCAAGCATGATATCAACACGCCTGTCAATGCGTTCATACAGAGCACTGCGTTCATAGTCTATCATCATCATGCACAGCTCGTATGGCGAAGGATGCAGCCGGCTCTCGGCTTTAAGCTGCGTCATTGTTTTCCCGCTAAGTTTATATACTTCCAGCGCCCTTATAATGCGCTTCTGATTATTTTCGTGAAGTTCCCCGGCGCTCTGCGGGTCTATCTCCCGCAGCATCTCCCGAAGATACGCAGCACCCTTTTCCTTCGCTATCCCGATAAGTTCCGAACGATAAGCCGGGTCACTGCCGGTATCGTCGAACTCGATGTTATCAACAACGGTATTTATGTACAGCCCCGTTCCGCCGCATAATATCGGGAGTTTCCCGCGTTCGCGGATATCGGCTATAGCTTTTCTTGCAAGCACAGCATAGTCCGCGACCGAGAAAGCCCGCGTCGGTTCGAGAAAGTCCATAAGGTGGTGCGGTACGCCTTTTTTCTCTGCTTCCGCAGGCTTTGCGCTTGCGATCTCCATGCCCTTGTATATCTGCATGGAATCGGCAGATATCACCTCGCCGCCGAATCTCAGCGCAAGATCGACAGCCAGAGCCGTCTTGCCTGATGCAGTCGGGCCGCATACCACCACCAGAAAAGTCTTATCCATTCACATTCCCTTTATATATGTACGATTTTGTAAATGCAGTCGCAGTAATATATTCTTGCAGCCACATAGTTTCCGTAGATGCGAGGACTGTCGAGCTGCCAGCCGTCGAATACCGAAGACGTGATG
Organism: uncultured Clostridia bacterium; assembly: GCA_946183095.1. Classification (GTDB taxonomy): domain Bacteria; phylum Bacillota; class Clostridia; order Oscillospirales; family Ruminococcaceae; genus Ruminiclostridium_E. Next base: position 4,884 of record CAMHBE010000049.1, read on the forward strand.
CCGTTTTCATAAGTCAATACAAGCATATCGCCCTCTGTCAGCGTCACTCCGTCCGATGAGTAACTTCCGTCGGAGTGCTGTTCATCTTTTGGCGAAAGCTGCCCGAAAGGTACATCAACGGTGCCGTCAAGACCGACTGAGCCGAATTTGCCGCGATATGAATAGATCACAGTATCATCTTCAACTCCGCACACTCTGAATCCTTCACGAAACATCATGACACGTTCGAGCCGCATAGTTCCGGTCAGTTCTATAGTTTCCGGTGTACCCTGACCCGCAAACTGCCAGCCGTGACTGTCGAGATATCCCGCAATGTTTTCCCATATCATCGCTGCTATCAATGCTATCCCGGCTGCCACTGCCGGTGCGATGCAAATGACAGATAACCTGCGATCATTTTTCGGTCGTCTTCTGTTCATATTATCCGAAAATGCGCACTACTGTATCCGGCTGAAATATTTCTCTATCTCGTATTCGGAGAGTTTCACCATGATCGGACGTCCGTGCGGACAGAACCGTATGCGTTCGTCGTTCCAGACAGTCTCCGCAAGTGCTGTGAGTTCCGCGAGAGTATTGTTGTCATGAGCTTTTATCGCTGCTTTGCAGGCTCTCGTATGTTGGAAATCTCCGTATATCTCCGCGGTGATATCGACATTCCCGCCCCCCGCAGCAAGCGCGTCAGCCGCCCTTATAAGCATCAGAGCCGGGTCAACAGTCCGCTGACCGTCTATGAACGTTGACGGTGCGGCAGTTATCTCGCACTTTCCGTCATCTGTGAGAATAACATCAATGCCGATATCAGCAAGTCTGTCTATGTTCTCTCCCACCGCCGTGAGCTGCTCGGTGTCAAGCTCAACAACTATGCTTTCCGCGAGGAGCTGAGACGTTGTGATGAGCTGTTTTCGCCTGTTCTCAAAGTTTATACGTTCATGTGCGGCGTGCTTGTCCATAAGCACAAGCTGTTCACCGCAGGTGCAGACTATGTACGCTTCAAATATCTCGCCTATGACTTTCAGCGGAGGCTTTTCTTCTTCCGCTGTGACTTCCGGTACGGTTTCCCGCGATACCTCGGGCTTTTCGTCCAGCACAGACTCGTTTATATAGCGAAACTCCTGCGTTTCCGCACTTTCCTCATGTATCGTGATACCCGCCTGTTCGTTGACCTGCGTACCGTCTTCGCTGTTGTCGCTGTCGTCATCTTCGTCATATTCCACGGTGACTTTCTGCGACACGAAACGCTGCTGCACATACGGGGACTCATGCTGCACGGGTCTGAAAGGTGCGACATCCGCCTGCATTATCACAGGCTTTTCCTCAGGGACTACAGTACGCTCGATAACACGCTCCGGTTCTTTAGGCAGAGCTTGTTCATTCGCGGAAGATATACGAACGCTTGCGATCGCAGTATTGACTTTGTCGGTAAGTATCCGCTCGTTGCTGCGCATATCCGCCTTTTCTTCGGGAATATCCTTCTTCTGCAATACCACATCACGGCGGTTGTCGGCATTGAGTATCGCGTTCTTGACCCCGAAGTTTATTGCGTCGAACACATTTTTGTCGAACGCGAAACGAACTTCCGTCTTTGAGGGGCTGACATTGACATCGCAAAGCTCCGGCGGCATAGTGATGTTCAGCACACACGCCGGGAACTTTCCTACCATGATGCTGTTCCGGAAGCCTTCTTCAAGCGCTGTCATGCAAACTAACGACTTCACGCTTCGATTGTTCACATAAAAATATTGCAATGAACGATTGCCGCGAGTAAACAGCGGAGAAGAAACATACCCCGTTACACTGACACCGTTCAGCGAAAAATCCACGGGTATAAGTCCCATAGCGAACTGCTTGCCGAAAACCGAGTATATCGCCGAATAATAGTCACCGCCGCCGCTCGTGTCCCGTACACATTTGTTGTCCCGTATGAAACGGAACGCTATCTCCGGGTGCGCAAGCGCTAACCTGTCCACAAGCCCCTGTATCTGGTTGCCTTCCGTGACATCCTTTTTCAGAAACTTCTGCCGTGCGGGAACATTATAGAACAGATCGCGGATAACGATCGTAGTGCCGTCCGGACAGCCTGTCCGCTCATGTTCCGATATCTCGCTGCCCGCTATTTTAAGGCAGCCGCCCATTTCCGCATCACGCTCTTTTGACAGGACTTCGACTTTTGCGACAGCCGCCACCGATGCCAGAGCTTCACCGCGGAAACCGAGAGTGAATATGCGGTCGAGGTCTTTCGCAGTCTTCACCTTGCTGGTCGCATGGCGAAGAAAAGCGGTCGGCAGATCATCGAACGCTATGCCGCACCCGTCGTCCGTGATACGCATGAACGACGCGCCGCCGTTCTTTATTTCCACGGAAATGTGCTTTGCTCCCGCGTCTATAGAGTTTTCAACAAGTTCCTTTATCACGGAGGCGGGTCGTTCTATGACCTCACCCGCCGCGATAAGCTCAAACACGCTCTTGTCGAGCAGATTTATTTTTGCCAAAGGGTCGTATCCTTTCTAAGTATCTGCATGATACATCTGTCCCATTTCTCCTCGCCGAAAACAAATGCGGCCGGTTCTGTGTGTATCTCCTCAAATCCCGCTTTCCCGTAGCATCTTCGTGCTGCGGCATTTGCGGAAAAAACGCAGAGTTTGACAGTATCTGCACCGAGAACACCGAAAGCGTGGAAAACTGCCGTTTTCAGCATTTCCGTGCCGATCCCCCTGCCGCGTTCATCGGGAGCCAACATGATAAATTTCAGCATGGCTTCCGAACTCCCGCCGCTTCGGGAAATGCAGAAGAAGCCGACTGTCCTGCCGCCGTTCACCGAAATATAGGCTTTATTGCCAAAACGCTCGTATTCATCGGCAAGCAGCCTGTCGAACTCTTCTCGCCGGAGCGGGAAAGATACACGGTCCGCACACCACAGAGCGTGACTGCGCCTGTCCGTGATCCAGTCCTTTATAACATCAAAGTCTTTGTCCGGGTCGTATTGCCTTATGTCCATATCTGCCTCATTTCAGCATATCCTTGAACTCCGCAAGTTTCGCATAGGCTTCACGGGGCGTAAGATCGTCGAGGTCGAGATTTTTGATAGCCTGTATAACATTATTCTTGTTGATCGAGCTGAAATCATACTGTTCACGGCTTTCTTCCTGTTCATTGAGCCGCTTTTCAAGGTCTATCTTCGAGCCGAGTTCGATATCCGTCAGCGCTGTTTTGGCGGCATCTATCACCTTCTGCGGCAATCCCGCGAGTTTAGCGACTTCGATACCGTAGCTGTTGTCCGTGCCGCCCTCAACTATCTTGTGCAGAAACTTTATATCGTCACCCTTCTTCATTACCGCGACACTGTAGTTGCGGACACCGTTGCCGGGCTTTTCCAGCGCGGTCAGTTCGTGGTAATGCGTGGCAAACAAAGTCTTGCAGCCTATCCTGTTGTTTATGTACTCGGCAGTCGCCTTTGCAATGCTCATTCCGTCGAAAGTGGAAGTTCCGCGCCCTATCTCGTCGAGGATAACAAGGCTGTTCTTCGTCGCGTTTTTCAGTATCTCGGCTACCTCGGTCATTTCGACCATGAATGTGGATTGACCTGCGGCAAGGTCGTCGCTTGCACCAACACGGGTGAATATCTTATCGACGATCCCGATGCGCGCCGTCTTTGCGGGAACAAAGCATCCTATCTGCGCAAGCAGCGTTATCACCGCCACCTGCCTCATGAACGTGGATTTGCCCGCCATGTTGGGTCCGGTGATGATGAGCAGTCGGTTATCTTTTCCGTCGAGCATCGTGTCATTGGGCGTGAACACCGTATCCGTGCGCATTTTCTCGATAACGGGATGTCTGCCGTCCTTTATCTCTATGACCGGGTCAAGGGAAATGTCGGGACGAACGAAATTGTTCTCGCGGGATGCCGACGCATAGCTTTGCAGCACATCGACATAGGCGACGGCATCCGCGGTGCGCTGCACTATCTCAAGCTTGGATGAGATGAACGCCCGCACTTCCGTGAATATCTCGGCTTCGAGCGCGAGTATCTTGTCATTTGCGCCGAGTATCTCATTTTCCGTCTTTTTGAGTTCTTCAGTTATGTATCGCTCACCGTTGGTAAGTGTCTGTTTGCGGATATAAGTTGAGGGAACGAGGGGGATATTACCCTTCGACACCTCGATATAGTAGCCGAACACGCGGTTGTAGCCTACGCGCAGGTTCTTTATGCCTGTGGCTTCGCGCTCCCTTGCTTCGATCTCCGCGAGGATATCCTTACCGCCGCTGGCGATCGAGCGGAGCCTGTCAAGTTCGTCATTGAAACCGTCGCGGATGTAGCCGCCGTCCTTGGTGAGAGCGGGCGGATTTTCAACTATGGCGTTATCGACAAGATTTGCTATCTCGTTCAGGGGATTTATCAGCTCGTCAAGTTTTGCGAGCAGTTTTACGTTATCGGCACGGGCGAGAAGTTCTTTCAGCACCGGCAGACATCTGCACGTCTTTCCGAGCGCCACAACATCACGGGGTCCCGCAGCGCGGTAAACTACCCTTGTTATCAGTCTTTCGAGGTCATATATCCCCGCAAGGCAGTCCCGCATCTCTTCGAGCATCACATAGTCGGAGAAAAGACGTTCCACAGCGTCAAGGCGTTCGAGCACGGCTGTCGGGTCGAGCAGCGGCTGCTCGATGAAGCGGCGGAGCTTTCGCCTTCCCATGGCAGTCTTTGTCTTGTCTATCACCCACATGAGCGAACCCCTGCGGTCGCCGTTTCGCATAGTCTCGGTAAGTTCGAGGTTGCGGCGGGCGGTGATACCGAGATCCATGTAATCGTCGGTGACATGGATATTCAGCCGCACGGAACGCTTGATCGCTGCTTTCTGCGTCTCGTTTATATAGCGGAATACCGCGAGCACCGCTTTTTTTGCAAGCGGGACTTTCTGCAATGCTTCGGCTTCGTGCTCTTCCTCAAAATACTGCTCCAGCAGTGCTTTGCTGTCATTCACGGCAAACTCCTCGATATCGAGCAGACTGCCCACAGCGCTTTCTATGCGGGTATGCACGAACATATTCACATCTTTGTAATCGAGGAACATATCGTTGAACAATATCTCCGAAGGAACATACCGCGACAGTTCGGAAATAATATCTCGCTGCATCATCTTTCCGCGCTTCTCGTACGCGTGGAACTCACCCGTCGAGATATCAGCGAACACAAGACCGCACTGCTGCTGTTCACAGTAGATGCAGCACATATAGTTGTTGCGG
>CAMHBE010000050.1 GCA_946183095.1 uncultured Clostridia bacterium
TGCTCCCGAACAGAACTGTAAATAATCCTGTCCGGGAGTTACTTATTCATTATCAACAATAATGTACGGCTCTTTCTGCACCTTAATTCTGCCTTTGTTCGTCACTTTCATCTGCTCCGGGGATGGTGGCTCGGGTGTCGCTATTCCATACTTTGCCGCAATAGTCCTCTCAACCTCCGCAGCATCGCTGTAATAAACCCTTCGCTCGGATTTTTCGGGTATAGAGTACGGCTCTTTCTCGAATACTATACCCCATTTGAAGAACAGCTTGAGTATCGTCTGCATAGGATGACAACCGGTTTTCATGACCACGAAGTGACCTTTCGGCATGGATTTCAGCTCGTCCACGGTCATGAGCGGTCGCTCGATCATCTGAAGCTGGCGATTGTTGCCGTCGCGTCCTGCCGATCTGGTCAGCGAACCGGACAGCACGGTCTGCTTGCCGAGATTTGCGGACATGGCCTCGGCTGTCTTACTGTTTGGAGCGAACGAGCCAAACAGGGTACATTGGCAGTTGTCCACGATGATCTCCGCACCCTCTTTGCCATATGTTTTCTCGAACTGCGCAAGAGACTGGATTATCGCCACAATGGATATCTTTCGTGAACGCGCCGCCGAGAACACCATTTCCAGACCCTCTATCTTGGGCAGCGTCCCTATCTCGTCCATGTAGAACATTACACGCTTGTCGAGCTGCCCGCCCTTTTCGTCCGCGACCGTGAGCATCTCGCGGTATAGCTGCTGAAATATCAGCGATATGAGGAAGTGCTTTGTGGCATCTTCCTCCGGCAATACAAGATATATCGCGGATTTCCGGTCGCAGAAGTGTTCGACATCTATCGAGGTGTCGAAGCACAGGATCTGTTCAAGTTCGCTGTCAAGGAATGCGTTCAAGCGAGACATCGCAGTTGACATAACGCTGTTCATCGCCTGGTCGGAAGAGTTGAGAGCTGCACCCGCGAACCACCGAGCCTTATGCTCGCTTGGCAGCTTGTCCATGAGCAGCTTGAACTTAGTCTTGCCCTTGATGTTGGACGGAGCAAGCAGGTCTTGTATCAGCTTGAATACGCTGATGATGTGTCGCTTCTCCGGCGGACAGAACTCCGCGATTATAAGTATCACGGACGCGATCAAGCCCTCGGCTGCCTCGTAGAAGTAAGCGTTCTGCCCCATGCTCGAAGTATCGCCGCCCGCGCTGATGATCGTCTTTGCCGTGATCTTGGCGAACTTTTCGGCTTTCGCCTTGTATTCGAGCTTACCGTCCTTTTTGTACAAGTCCATGTATTTGTTGACAAGATACAGCATATTGTACCCGCTGCTCCTTGTCGGGTTTCGCAGGTCGATCACGGAAATGTTGTAGCCGTAGTATTTCTCGGCTATTGTCGCCGTGTTACGGTAGAGATCTCCCTTGCTGTCGGTTGTCACGAACGACATACCCGCCGCGCAGCAGTATTCTATGTTCGGGTAGAGGAAGTTCGCGGTCTTGCCGACACCGGACGCGCCGATCATGAGCGTATGGATATCCGCGTCATCGACAAGTGCGGTCATCTGTCCTGCCGTTTCGTGACAGCCTACGATCAGACCGTCGGCATTCGGGAGGTTCTCGCCCTTGCGCCACAGCGCCGGGGTGTAGGGGATATGCTTGTAGGTCTTGTCAATCTCGGCTTTGGTGGCAAAGCGCGCTGTGCCATGCTGACCGTTGCCGACCTGTTTCAGCTTGAAGGACTTCATCGACCCCATATCGCCAAGAACGGCAATGCCGCCCATGACGAGCAGCATTGCACCTCCGACAATTACAAGAATTACGATCGGTGACAAGCCGACCACTCACATTCCGAGGGACATGGATTCGTCCTCGCTCTCGGTTTCGTCTTCGTCCTCGGATTCCTCGTCATCGTCGAGATCATCATCTTCACATTCATCGTCATCAAGTTCTTCATCCTCATCTTCGTCGATGTCCTCGTCCTCGGATTCCGTTTCTTCCTCCGATTCATCGGGAGCCGCCTGTTCTTCGGTCACGCCGTTACGGAGAGCCATATCGCGCTCCAGCTCGGTCGTTATCAGCCCGATGACGAACTCCTTCTGTGTCATGTTGTGTCTGTTCAGATAGTCCTTGATCTGCTGAAAAAGCTCCTCCGGCACCTGAAATGCCATTGTTCTCATATTTCCCATGTTATTTACCTCCTGTGTCATCTTCGGGTGAAGCTCGTCGTCCAGCGCTTTGGAGACGAACTCAGCCATTGTTATGCCCTGTGCTTCAACGTAAGCCTTGACCTGCGCGTGTAGCTCCGCATCGATCTTAACGGTAATGCCTTTTTTCTCATTTTCCGGCATCTTCAACACTCCTTTCAATCATCTTCCGTATTGCCTGTGTGACTATTTCGTCAATCGAGACCCCGCGCTCCGCAGCCTGCCGTTCAAGCAGTTCGCCGTATTCCTGCGGAACATCGATCTCTACATAGATATTTCCGTCCACGGTTGTTCTTCCTCCGTTTCTGTAATAATTTCATCGGGAGCTTCGTTCAACAGAAGCTCTGTCTGACACTTAAAAGCGAGAACGGCTGTATCATACAGCTTTTTAGCCAGTTCTCGCATTTCATCTGCCGTGCAAGCTGTGTTCCTGTGAAGCGCCGAAGATGCTGTCCTCACAGTATTCCGCAGATTATCGAGCTTGCTGTCCAGCTTATTCTTGTCAGTATAAGCCTTGTACTCCGCGACTGCCTTTCTTTGCAGCACCTCAAACATCTTTTCCGCATCATTCGGCTTTGCAAACACTTTTGAAAGCTGTGCAGAAGCTGACATTGCTATCTCCGCGGCATATCTGTAATCACCTCCGCGCATGGCTGTATTCAGAATATCGGCGGTCTTGTACATATCGTGCGGACGGAACTGAGCCTCACCTACAGTCATTTCATACTGCTCTATCCGTCTGTGCGGAACAGCGGGGAGCGGCTCTATTCCGTGCATGGCTTTCAGATCCTCGTTCCAGTCTTTGTACTGCGAACATTCACGGAATATGCTTTCATATCCGCTCTCGAACAGAATATCCCGAAGCCTGTCTGCCGCATCTATACCGCCCTCGTCGTTGTCGGTGCATAGTACGATGCTGTCAAGCTGCGGGTGCGTTTCCAGAGCATTCAGCACTGCGCTCTCATACACTCCGTTCATCGCAATGTAGCTGCTGTCCTGCCAGTCTTGCGGGTGCAGTGTGATGTACGACAGCATATCTATCGGAGCTTCAAACACATACAGAGTGTCGTTCTTGCCGAAGTGTGCGAAGCTGTATTTCGTATCCGAGCCTTCTACCGTGATACGGAATGTACTTCCAAACGACAGCGTTGACCGGGCATGAGCCTGTTTCGGGATTCCGTTCTCATCAGTTCCTACGAACACAACATTGTGGCGAGCCTTGTCCTCATAGATCGTACCCTTATGTGCGAAGAATGAAATGACATCCGGCGCGATGAAACGCTGCTTTGTGAGATAAGCATACACCCGGCGCATATTGTCATTAGCTTCGGGCAACACAAACGGTTTGCGTTCCGGTTCTTTCTTCGGAGCGAGTTTGATCTGTGTCTTTTCGGGCGAAGCTCTGCTGTCAGTATAACCACTGAGCAGAGTAAGCATCGCATTCTGATACGACATTCCGTAAAACTCCCGCATGAACTTTATCGGACCGCCGCCGACCTGATTCTTGTGATCGTACCAATGATTTCCGCGTATCATGATACTGTCGTGAACACCGCCGCTGTCCATATAGATCAGCTTGTAGTCATGTCCGAGCCGTCTGAGCTGTTCACCCCGGCTTTGTAGAAACGCGACAAGATCAACAGAGGACGCTCTCAGCTTATCATCCTCCGAGAATGGAATAAACTCTGCAATAATAATCACTTCTCCTTTCCGTGTTAGAGTAAATATTCATTTGGGTACTTAGCTTTCTCGGCTCATGATGAACCTAACCATAGTCCACCAACAGGGCAGACCGGTCCCTTGTAGTAAAAACTTCTTTTTTCAAGGCGGGCGTGCAATGTAGTACATATTCGAGGAGTTTCCCCCTCGGACTCTGTACCGCCTTTCATGCTTAATGAAATCGGCAGACTCAAGGTCTGCAAGAGCGCGTTTGACCGTACTCTTGGACAGTTTCAAGTCTGCCGCTATCGTTGACACGGACGGGAAACACTTTCCGTCCTTATCTGCGCGATCACAGAGATACAAGTACACCGCGACCGCTCTATGCTGTAAATCACAGAAATAAATATCTTTCCTTGTTAACGCATTTATCACCCTTGCCTTATCGTATGATCTTCCTTGACTCCGAGAGCCTGTTTCTTCCTGCGGATAGCTGCACGGAGTTTCTTGTCCGTGTGCATTCGCAAGTTACGATCCGCTCGGTCGTAGTTATCTCTGATGAGACGAGCGAACGCCAGAAGCATATTCATGAATGCGTTCTGTACACGGGAATGCTCGTAGCTGTCTATATGTTCAAGCAAGCGCTGTGCAAACTCGTTTCCGGCATCTGCCGACCGTGTAAGCCAATAGACTGCCAGCTCCTTGTCCTGCGGAATTTCACGTCCGAACAGATACAGCTTGCCGAGAGCGTATGAAGCGATACTCAGCTTGTCGGCGGCATTCTGCAATAATTCTACTGCTCGTTCTGCATTAACCGGAACCTCTCCGCTCAGATACAGTTTTGCCAAACGGTACATTGCAAACTCATTTCCATGTTCCGCGGCTCTGTTCAAGTATTCCTCTGCGAGATCGTATCGTCTGACCTCGTCATCAAGATACAGCTTTCCGAGAGCGTATTCCGCGAAATCAAGCTCATGCTCCGCAGCGTTCGTCAGATACTTTTCCGCAAGCGCAAGATTCTTGGCTGCGTACCGTCCATCAAGATATATTTTTCCCAAAGCGTACCCGGCATACTTGTAATCGCCGCAAGACTCAAACAACTTGATTGCATACTCCGGATCGGGATATACACCGTCGCCTCTCAGATACTTTTTGGCTCGGCGATATATCGCGGCAAGAGTATATGTGTTCTTTGCCTTTTCCGATGAAAGCTTTTCAGTGTTATCTTCCGGAAATGTAGCATCGTCCGGCTCTGCGTTCATCTCCGGCTCCGGCAGGATATCTTCTTCCTTGATCTCACACTCTGCGGAATCAAGCGTATGCGACATCTCCAGCACCGCGTTTATAACACTGTTCTTAATTGGCTTGAATACTTTGTTTTCGTGGAGAGGTGGGAACTGTTTAACCGCATTTGTGTATGTGGCATACTTTTCCTGCTCCAACCGGCACCACTCATCGTACATCTTCTTGATAGCCGGGTCGGCGGCAAGCATTGCAACAATATCATCGACGGTCTTTTTGACCTGCGGCTGCAAGTACCCATACACCTTTTTGCCTTTTGCCGTCTGTAATTGCTGCGAGAGCTTATGTATCAACGCTTCGAGCTGCGGATCGATGATGTGGTTCTGTATTTCTGCGGACAGCTCCTGCATTTTACGTTTTGCCTCTGCGCGGAGATCATCTCGCACAGAGGTCTGTTTCTGATAGACCTCGTTCAGCTCATCCTTGAAGATTATATTTGCAAACGTGCTTTTCAGCATTTCTATCCCATGCTCGGTCATGTAACCCTCGGTCGGGTCTGTCGAGTACACCAGCAGATGTATGTGCGGGTGGTGAGCAGTATTATGAAAAGCTGCGTACCACCGGAGATGTTCAAGCTTTATCTTATGAGCCTGTGCTATCTTGTCAAGACTTTTCAGCACGAGGTTTTGCCATGCCTGTGGGGTAGTATAGCCGAGCCTTTCCGCGTCCTCGCGCCTTAGCGACACGACATTCGTCCACACGTTCCCGTCATGGTTTGAGACAGTAGCTTTCGCTTCGTTCAGATCCACCTCACCCTTGTCGGCGGAGAACAATCCATGCTTGCCAATCTTCTCAACGCCCGGACGCTCGGAGATATATTTGACGAGCATCTCACGGTCAGTGAGCCTGTCCGCATTGCGTTCAAGTATCTCGGTTATCAGCTCCGAGGCATTCTCCTTTGTCGGGCTGCTCTTATAGTCAGCGTACTCATGCGAGGCGAGTTCTGAGGGAAACATTTCAAGCAGCTTTGTGACAAGCTCTGTCTGACTTTTGGTGACTGGGACACCGCGTTCCTGCGGCGAGTACATCTCCACGGATTCTCTCGTTGCAATGTATTTGACGAGACCGCCGCGCTTTCCGGCAGTTCCGGGTTTGAGGTAGCGGCTCGACACTATTATCCTCGGCATTATTCATCTTTCTGAAAGCGTACTGCGCTTTCGTAGTTAATAATACCGTTGATTCGGCGCACCTCATCCACGCACATACGATGAAGGCTATCGACAGTTTCATCATCTATGTCATTGGTAGCTGCGACCATGTGAGATATCTTTCCCAGCTCCACCGCGATCTTGAACAGATTACGGCTTATACGCTGCTCCGATGTTTCAACGGTTGCCTCGACCATTCGCTTTATGATAGGGGCAAGGTAATTTGTCATCGTGCCGCCTTTCAGATAGTCAATGTAGAAGTTCACAGCGTTCTCTATGAACTCGTTTCGTGCAGTGCTGCCGTCCTTCTTGTACATCTCATTTATCGCTTTCATGCACTCCGGAGAGATGTGAAAAGCGTACTTTATCTTTTTTGACCCCACCTCGGATGCCTTAACATCGGCGTTTTCTTCTGTTTTCACGGGATTTGACCCCCGATTTCTGCTCCTGCTCATATTTTGACCCCTTTTTTATAACTTGCTTAATCCCTTAACGGCGGGCTTTGCCCGACGAAGTGAGCGGGCGAGGCGGCAAAAAGACGCCCGCCCTTTTTCCTGCATAAAAATCATACCCCTCAAACCACCCCTCACGGCTGCCCATTTGACCGTCGAAATCGGTGCAACACCGCTCCAAGTTCCAACGCTTTCTCTGTCTGCCCGAAACGCTGCCAGAAACGGCTCAAATTTGCGTCCGCAGTCCTCGGAGGTATCCACACCCGACCTTGCCTGTAAAATCGCACACGGTGCGAAACAGGGCGGTTCTTGTTGGCATGTCCGTTCACATACCCATGCACGGCTCATAATCTGTTTTTAGATCGTAAAGCAGGTCACGGATATTGTCATACTGATCGTAAAGTACGTTGTTTTCAATATCAGACAGTGCGTATTCTCCGGCTTGCTCTATCTTGGAAGCAGCCGCATTGATGTCCGCGAGGCTGTCCTGACAAGTGAACAGCGGTATGAGATGCTGCCCGAAGTCGCTGTCGGCAAGCAGAGATACTCTGAATCTATCGCTTCCCGGTCTGATCTCGGACGGCGGATTCTTTATCCCGATGCGCTCGAGATTTTCGCATAGATCGCTGACGAGCTGCGGCAGGGCAATGACTATGCTGCCTTTTCTCGATTGGACTATTGCCTGAAATATCATGTCATTCACGCTCCTTTCCGAACGAAAAATGCCTTCGGAGACATATCTCCAAAGGCATTTCGCTCATATTATCAAGTCTCGGTATTGTTACTGTCGGGAGCTTTTCTCGGCTTTCCAACAGGCTGCTGCTTTCCCATCATGTCAATAAAATCACGGACATTCTGCGGTACTGTCTTGACATACATCTGCTCCGCATACTTCGTCAGTTCTTCCTCCACGGTAGTTCCTTTCTGCTCAGTGTACATCTTCAGAGCCGAGAGCTTTTCATTTTCCATCGTGATAATGATGTTCTTTCCCATGTGAAACCTCCGTATCTCAGTCAAAAGGATATGACGAAAGCATATGTATCGTCCTCGATCTCGTCCTGAGTGATCTCCTCAGGTTGCGCGAACTGCTGACAGTATTTCTCGCACTGCTCATCAGTGAGCGAACACAGATCCTCACCATTTTCTCCGCAAACAAAGAAGTTGCCGACGATAATATGACCGCCGACCCTGCGGTTTCCCTCAAGTCCGATGAGCTTACCCTCGTCATTGAAAACGATATTTACCTTGTTGTCGATCTCCATAATGTCGATAAGACCGCCCACAGCTTTCTGCAAACTTTCAAGGTCAGTACCTATCTCAGTTTTGTAAGCGGGCTTGGCGGGTTCGACCATAACCACAGTCATTGTTTTTTCTGCCATTTTAACACCTCCTTCAGAAGAATGAAAGCTGCATGGATTCCTCGGGTTCTTCCGCGCTTTCGGCGGGAGTTTCGACCTCTGAAACATCATCAGCTTCACATTCTTCATCTTCATATTCTTCTTCGCTGCTGTCCGGATCCCGCATCGTAACGCTCTCCGGTAACGGCTGTGACAGCCTGTTGGCAAGGCGCTGAAGCGAGTCCAGCACCCATTTCGGATCTTGGTATCTGCGCATGGACACAAGGTCGTCCCGGGATATATAGTGTTTCAGATTCTGAACATATCCGAGAACTGCACCCACACACAAAGCCTGTCTCTGCTTATCGGTAAGACCGCCGATGTTCTCCCTAATAAATTTCAAGTTTTCATCGGCTACGATGATCTGTAACGCTGCAATGGCATCGGCTCTTATCTGTTCCGGGTTTGCCATGAAATCCGGCGAGACTTCCGGAGGAGTTTCACGATAATATATATCGGGATATTCTCCGGAGCCGTACTTATTCTCCATTTGGCTCTTGTAATACATGATGTGGCTACGTACAAGATTCATGTTTATGCCGTCTGTCCAGCATGGATCGGAACCGCCGTATTTATTCAGCTGATCCCAGCGATCGAAGCTATCCTGCAATGACCTTGTGAGCGGATCGTCACCGCCCAACCCGAACAAAAGCTGACCGCCGGTATCTATATTCCGTCTGCTCATTTTACATCGACATCGTTGGCGACTCATCAAGCTCAAAGCCGTTCTCGCTGTAAATATAGCCGTACTCGGTTTCTTTTGCATCATCGCTTTCTATGAGATCGCGACCGAAGCGCTCATAATCTATGTAGTCTGCAACGGTATCCTCAAAAAACTGTGTCTGATCTGAGCGGCTGTTGGAGCCGTAAAGTGCCTCTCTACCATATTCTTCGGCATCGTAAACCTCCACTAACTCCATGCAGTCAAGGTTGTCTATGATATTACTGATGCCGTATATGGTCTCAGGTCTGTATGCTTCAACAGCGGCGGCGAACTTTTTCTTTTCATCCTCATCGGAACAATTCGCCCATTCAGCAACACTGTTCAGCTCCGTAAAATTTATCTCCGACAGTTCTGCTATCTCGTTAAGGTACCGGTTATTTACATCAACTTTGACATCACAGTCATCAAGATCTGAGACCCCGAGGTTTATCCTCGCAGTCTCGATACCGTCTTCGTCCATAGGCAATCCCGACATAAAGTGTTTTCCGTTATACTCAAGATGCACATTCATAATGTAGTTCTTTGAAGGCTTCGGCGGCTCCGCAAAGGTACTTATGAATTCCGCTTCACGGTCACACGCGTCCTCGCACTGCATACTTAACAGCTTTACAATCTTCGGATCATTTACCGAGATACACATATCCGGCACATTGGTATGCACGAGATTACGGTTGATCTCTATGCCGACAGTCTGTTTATCATAGTCAAGTGTTATCGAATACCCGAAGTCGAGACCCTTACGGAAGTTCTCGAAATGCTCCTGCGCAAGGCTGCCGTACAGCGGTGTCATGATGTATTCATTCTTTTGGCTTGGATAGAAATACTCATCGGTGGACATCAGCGGAAGAACATCTTTAGCCCACACCGTATCCTGAAATCCGCTGTTTTTGATAGTTTCGGATATGCTCAGAGCCTTGTCGTAGATGTGGAACGGGAATGACAAACCGCCTGCGTTATACGAATGAAAGTATGTTGTTGTCTGATTCTCTATGACCGTATAGAGAGCTTTTGTATTTATATCTTTCAATTCAACGCCCATTATCCGCGCTCCTTTCCGTCCGCTATATAGCGTCCTGTGTTATCGTAGATGCGACCCTCGCCGTCGATACGGAGCGTCTTGTGCTGCGAGAGGGCAAGCATAATCATCTTGCAATCCTCCGCGCAGACTCCCGTATGCGTCACCGGATCAAAGTCCTTTCTGTCAAACAGCAATTGTGATACCTCCGTTTT
>CAMHBE010000051.1 GCA_946183095.1 uncultured Clostridia bacterium
AGCAGCTTTCTTTGAGGCTGTTCGTGTTCTGCTGATGAGAATTCTTAATCAAGGTACAGGGAAAAAGCTGTCGCTTCCTGAAATAAATGCAAAGATTAATGAGCTCCTTAAACAGAGCATCAAGAGCGACGGAGTTATAAATCTCTTCACGGATAAAGATCAGGATTTTTCGTTGTTTGATCCGCAATTCCTTGAAGAAATCTCAAAAATGAAAGAAAAGAACCTTGCTGTTGAGCTTTTGAAACGCTTGATCGCAGAACAAGTACACATCTATAAGCGAACAAACCTTGTTAAATCCGAGAAATTCAGCGAACTGATTCAAAATGCTATGAATCGTTATCTGAACGGTATGCTTACAAATGAGGAAGTCATACAGGAAATGCTTAATCTTGCGAAGCAGATCCGTGAAGCTAAAGAAGCAGGAGAAAAGCTGGGACTGACTGCCGATGAATTGGCATTCTATGATGCTATAACCAAACCGGAGGCAATCAAGGATTTTTATGAAAACGAGGAACTGATAGCTATTACAAAAGAACTTGCGGATAAGCTGCGTAAAAATCGTACTATCGACTGGCAGAAGCGTGATAGCGCAAGAGCTAAAATGCGTATGATGATACGAAAGCTGCTGAAAGAGCATCGTTATCCGCCGGAGGGCATGGATGATGCTGTTACTACGGTTATGAGTCAGTGTGAACTTTGGGCGGATAATGTAATGGAAGTGTGAAATGGTTAAACCGGCTAATATATAAAAGGAGCCCCTTATGAAACAAGTCAATATAAACGGCAAAACCGTTCCCGTGATAGGACAGGGGACATGGCATATCGGCGACGATCCGAAACTGCACGACCGGGAAGTTGAAGCGCTTCGCACCGGTATTGAGAGCGGCATGACGCTGATCGACACAGCCGAGATGTACGGCAGCGGCAAAAGCGAGTTTGTGGTCGGAGATGCAATAAAACCGTATGACCGCGAAACGCTGTTCATCGTGTCAAAAGTGCTGCCCCGGAACGCGGGGAAGCGGGATATGCGCCGCTCGTGTGAGGAAAGCCTGAAACGGCTCGGAACAGATCATCTCGACCTGTATCTGTATCACTGGCGCGGCTCGATCCCGCTGTCCGAGACAGTGAGCTGTTTGCAGAAATTAAAAGATGACGGACTGATACGCGAGTGGGGAGTATCGAATTTCGATACCGCCGATATGCACGAATTATCACAATTGAAACACAGCGGCAATTGCGCTGCCGTACAGGACTTGTATCATGTCGGTTCCCGCGGAGTGGAGTACAGCTTGCTGCCGTATCTGCGGAAAAACAATATCGCGTTTATGGCGTACTGCCCGCTTGCGATGAACGGAACGCTCAGGCAGGGGATATGGAACAACACTGTATTGCAGAAGACCGCGGCTGCACATAACGCAACGGTCCGGCAGATAATGCTGGCGTGGGCGATACGCGACGGGAATACGATAGCGATACCGAAAAGCTCATCAAAGCAACACACGATTGAAAATGCCGCTGCGGGAAATATTGTATTGACTGAAGATGAATTGCAAATGATAGAAACCGAGTTTCCGGCACCCGACAGAGAGATGCCGCTCGATGTGGAATGAGGCATTAGTGATAAGAGCATGGAGCCGGCAGCCTCTCTCAAATTATGCCTCACGTTCAAGCCCGTGCTTCAATGTGGAGTGAACGGGTGTATGTGCCGAGCAGCTCCTTGCAGTCGGGGAACTGTTCTAAAAAATAAGGGCACCTCTAAAAACAATTGACAAATCTGTACAAATGTGATATAATACTGTCAGTATATTCCGGTTTGAAATCGGTAATATTACGAAAGAATTATTAACGAATCACAAATCGTTAAAAATCAGGAGGAAATGAGAAAATAATGAAAAAGTTTATCAGGATCACAGCAGCCGGTGCGGCTTTGGCGTTTGCAGCCGCAGCCGTACAGCTCCCCGTTTACGCGGAGGACAGCGGTAAGAGTGACGATATCGTCATTCTGTACACCAACGACGTTCAATGCGGTATTGACGTCAATATCGGCTATGACGGACTTGCGCTTTATAAGCGTGAAATGCAGGAGCAGTATGAAAATGTACTGCTGGTCGATGCAGGTGACGCCATTTATGGTACGCCGGTGGGTACACTCTCCAAAGGCTCATACATAACCCGACTTATGAATGCGGTCGGCTATGATGCCGCAGCTCCCGGCAACCACGAATTCGACTACAGTCTCAAAGAACTTATGGTCAGAGCGGACGAACTGAACTGCGGGTACATCTGCGCGAATTTCTATGATACGGAGAGCGGCGAGCTGCTGTTTGACCCGTATAAGATAGTAGAGGCGGGAGACAAGAAAATAGCTTTTGTCGGTGCGACAACTCCCGAAACGCTTTCGATCTCCACTCCTGCATATTTCCAGAATGATGCCGGCGAATATATCTACAGTTTCGGCGGGGACGGCAGCATTTACGAACTGCTCCAGAACGCGGTTGATGGTGCAAGAGATGAAGGGGCTGATTATGTTATCCTTCTTGCGCATCTCGGAGAAAACTATGTCCGGGAGGGCTGGAAAGCACAGGATGTTGTTGCCGAGCTTACAGGCATCGACGCGGTCATAGACGGACATTCAAAGGAAGTGACACCCGGGATCACCGTAAGATCCAAGGACGGCAAAGACGTTGTCATCACACAGACCGGAACAAAATTTGCAAATATCGGCAAGATGACCATAACCACAGACGGTGATATTTCCACCGAACTTATCGACAGCGTTCCCGCACCCGATGAGAATTCCGGTATCGCCGAAGATACGTGGCTCGAACCCGACGGCAGAGAAGGCAGATTTGCTGACGAGGGTGTCAACAGTGTAATGATGCAGATAGCATCAGAGTACAGCGAGATACTTGACGAAACGATCGGAACTTCCGATTATGACCTTATTACGAATGACCCCGAGACCGGTGACAGATTGATAAGAAACCACGAAACAAACCTCGGCGACCTTTGCGCGGACGCATATAAATACGTTCTCGGTGCCGATGTCGGTATTATAAACGGTGCCGGTGTCGGAACATCTATCAGCTCCGGTGATATTACCTACAATGACGCTATGGCTGTATTCCCGTTTGCAAATATGACATTGGTCGCGGAAGTAACCGGTCAGCAGATACTTGATGTTCTGGAGCGAGGCGCAATGAATTATCCCGGCGAGCACGGCTCTTTTATCCAAGTTTCCGGCATTGAATACACTATAGACGAAGGGATACCGAGTTCCGTAAAGCTTGACGAGACCGGTACATTTCTCGGCGTTGACGGCGAGTACAGAGTCAGAAACGTGCTGATAAACGGTGAACCTCTCGATACAGCGAAAACCTACACGCTCGCTGCTCATGACCACTATCTGAAAAACGGCGGTGACGGTTACATATTCACCGGAAAGTGCAATATCGTCCGCGATAATGTTATGTCGGACTCCGATCTTATCGCAGCATATATCCGTGATTATCTCGGCGGTGTGATACCGGAGAAGTACAGCGACCCTTATGGTGAGGGCAGAATAAAGATCATCAACAGCTCAGTTGAAGGAATCGCGGATGAAGAAATTACCGAAGAGCCCAATAATTCGACCGCTGAAATTCCGGCTGTCGATACAGCAGAAGAAACTGCTCCCGAAACTCCCGTGACAACAGGGGATAATCCTTCCACAGGCGTTGGCATAACAATGATCGTACCGACAATATGCCTTGTAGCGGCAGCTGTATCAAGAAAGAAAAGATAAAGGGCATCTCTGAATTCAGTACACTTATCAGAAAGCTCGTATAATTGAAACTCCGTCCGGAAAAATCGGGCGGAGTTTTTTTCGGGAAGATAAAATTTACACGGACTGTTTTAATGCAAAAACTTGTTTTTCAGAGCTGTTAGCCGGGTCTCTCCGACATCAGGTTCCTGTTCAGGATATCCATTCAATGACGGTAAGCTCGATGCTTCGCTGAAGAACGTACAATTAAAGATATTATAGGTTTTTAGAGGAGCCCTAAAGTTATATTGATAATATCATTTCGTCTTTTGGGTTGTGTCGTCCGTTTCACGGTATGTAATGTCGTTCTCGGATTTTATCGTGTCCGCGAAAGCTGTGACCGACGTGCAGGACACTTCGGTGATAGCCGCAAGTGTGGCTGCCGCTATCATAAATCCGTTTTTCAGCCCTCTACCATTTTAACATAAGGTATCAGCCGCCCGTCAAGCTCCGCGAGTAAAATGTCGTTTCTGCCCTTTGCCCACCAGAGCTGTGTTCCTACCGGAAGTACGCTTGCGGACTGCGAACGTATCTCCGACACAACGCGCGAGTCTGTATTTGCGGTTATCTTTCCCGGGGAGTTGATCGACTTCTCGAATTTTGTGCTTTGCCATGACGGTTCATTTTCGATGTTCACATAGTACATACCGCTAAGCACAATATAGTCATTGTACAGTTCGGGTATTGTCTTCACCGAATCCGCACTCGACCATGTTTCTTCTTCATCATCTGCGACTAAAACATCGGTCTGATATTCCTCGTACATATCCTCTGTGGGAGCAGCCGCCTCGGGCAGCCAATCTATCCCGACGACCGTAACATCGAGCCAGCAGTACAGCATATTGCCGACCCACTCAAGCCAATCGGTATCGCTGTATACGCTGTCTTTCGGGTGTTCATCCTCGTATCGCGCTTCACGGTGAGAGGTTATCTTTTCCTTCATCAGCGCAAGCAGCGCTTTCTCGGTGATACCGTCGCGGAAAGCGTACTTCCCCGTCTTTTCGTTCAGCTTGTTATAGCCGCCGAAAAGTCCGTATGTGATCTCCTTCGTTTCGCCGTTTATAAGATACATCTGTGCGTCGTCTGTAAGGAAAAAGTTGTCGCCGTCCTCATCGAGCACCCGCGTATCGAGCCTGTACGCGTCATACATCATATCGAGCTTCAAGCGGCCGTTTCGCAGCACGAGCAGGCTGTTGAACAGTTCAAAGCGGTCCAGCAGTGCTTCTCTGACCTTCTGCTCATACGTGTTAGCAAGTACCTTGCTTGCGCTAAGAATGCCAATACTCGGTATACTCAGCTTATAGGTGTATTTACCGTCCACCTTTATACTGCGCGCGACACCCGCCTTGACAACGAGCCTGTCGCCCGTTTCAAGCTGCTCGGCCACCGCGAGGGGAACTTCAAGATAATAATAGTCGTTGTCGTTTATGTAGGCTTTGGCTTTCTTCTCGCTTACATAGCTGTCGATGCTGTAATTGCCGCTGTAGGGCTCGGCTATTATATCGTTCCGCGAAACTTTTATCCTGACGTATGTACCGAAACGTACCGCATCACTGTACTTGCTGCAATAACTATTTCCGTCCCAGTAACCGTTCTCGTCGAACCAGCTGTATTTGCCGCCGCCCCGTGAAATCTCATACCACCCCGTGACCATTCTGCCGGACTTGTCGAGATAACGGTATCTTCCCTTGCTGTCCTTTATCCACTTGTTTTTCAGCTTCACGCCGTCTTTGTAGCAGTATCTGCCCTTGCTCGTTTTCGCCCAGCCGGTGTATTTGCCCTTTGCCTCGCCGCTGTCTGAATAGCGGTATGTAACTCCGTCAACGGTTTTGAGTTTGTCCGCAAACACAGTCGCGCTCGTGCATGACATTGCTGTTATTGCAGCTAATGCCGCCGCAATAAGTTTAATGCTTTTTTTCATAATATACATCCTTTCTGTTATTTGAGAGTTTAGTCTCTATTATATAACACCTTATTCGCGTAACATTGGTTACAGAATATATTGGAATTGGAAGTAATTTGTAACTTCTTACAGAAATGCGGCGGGAAAGTTGTATAAAGTGCTGCATTGATAACAGGCGCAAAAGCCCGAAAGCCTGAGCGCTCTACGCTAATTTAATTAGATATTATAAAGCGTATAGCAACGATCTATCAGATTTGTTGCATTTGCAATAAAAATGATGTATAATATTGTAAGATGTTACAAAGTTTTCGGTGAGCGCAATTTTTCGGCGCTCTGTATCGTGTTATTATAAAAGACATAAGTGAAAAGAGGGAACGGAATGACCGCCAACGATCTTGAACGATATATGCGCATGTATTACAAGAGCGTTTACCGTACCGCACTGTGCCGCTGCAAGGATCCGCACGACGCAGATGACGCGGCGCAGGAGGTGTTTTTCAGACTTTACACCTGCGGGAATACATTTAACGGCGACGACCATGTTAAGGCATGGCTGCTTCGCTGTACTGTCAATCTCAGTACGGATATTCTCCGGGCAAGGAGCAGAACGCAGGATATTCCGGCAGATGCTTCGGCGGCTGTCTATTATGATGACAAGGATAAAGAGCAGGGACAGGTTTTCGAGCTTTTCCTGCAATTGCCGGAAAACAACCGTACAGCATTGTTTATGCACTATTGTGAGGGATATCACGTTGAGGAGATCGCGGAGATCACCGGTGTAAGCAAAAGTGCGGTTTTGTCGCGGCTTAAACGCGGGCGCGAACAGCTGAAAAAACTTATCGAGAGAAGGGAGCGGTGAGAATGGATATCAAAGAGATCGTAGAAAATGCAATGTCCGAAGCCGAGAGCAAATATCCCCCTTCCGATATTGAAAACGCGCTTGAAAACGTGCTGAACAGGGCTGAAAACACAGCTCCGGGCGAAGAACGTGCAGCTGTACGCGCAAATGCAGCCGCAGCACCGAACCGAAGATCCGGAGATCATAGAGTTATTAAAGTATTGGCAGGTATAGCTGCTGTCGCGGCAGTGCTTGCCGGGACATTCTTAGGACTGAAATATCTGAGTGACAACAATATAGAACTGCTTAAAGAGGGCGGGGGAAACGTGACTGTCACCGGGTCAAATGAGCCGGCAGTTACCGCAGCACCGGTGACAACGGCAGTAACGACAGATACCGCAGCACCGGTGACAACGGACGAAGACCCGTCAACTCCAAATGTAGATAGCTTTACAGCAACTTCCGCAGACGAATGGGAGAAGGAGATGCGCCGGCAGACATTCTATTATCCGTTCTTGGCAATAAATGTGATACCCGAAAGTCTGTTGTCTCTTGCTGCGCCGAAGGAGCTTGCGGAATGGGAGCTTATGTCCGTCGATGCAATCAAATACCCGCCTGAGCACATTACCGATTACGCGAACATCTGCACATTCATAAACCATTTCGGCATTTCGTCCGAGGACGTAAAAAAATCGCTCGGAGATGAATGGCAGGAAAATGTTTCAAGATTATTTCAAGAAGAAAGACTTGACAGGGTAGTTGACATGATATGTTCCGGAGACTGCGGCAAGGATACCGAGGAAGAGCTTTGCACAAATGTCGTGTGGTACTTTGACGGCAGACTTATATGCCCTAACTGGCTGTATGTTCACTCTCTTGAAGACTGGAAGACTGCCGGTGTCAAAGCCGCAACGATAAATACAATGTATGATTATTACACCAATAACGGGGTTTTAAGTGAGGAGCAAACTGCTGAATTCAAGGCAAAGCTTGACCGTTATATTGCTGAAAACAATCAGCGGGATGAATCGGAATATGAATATAACGAGGACGGCGATGTTCTTCCGATAGAAGCCCCCGATGCAGTGCCGGATGCCGAAACAGAAAGCACCACAGAAACATCTGCGGAAATCACAACGAATGCGCTTCTGTATGAAACCGGAACGGAAACGAGCGCGAGCACATTTGCTGACAATACAGCTCCGGATTTTTCAGATATCGTTTCATCGGAAACGACAGCTCCCGCAGAACCGGAAGAGATCTCTCCAACCGACGATGAGCTCAAAGCCCTTGTTGAGCAGGGCGCAGAAGCGTGCGGACTGAACGTTTCGATAAGCGACCTTACGTGCGGAAGCCTGGAACTTCACTACACGAGAGACAAGAGCGTTAAGTATGCAGATAAACTCACTTACGAAATGGGCAACAGGTATGAGATACAAGTGCGTAATTCAGCGGGAGAATGGGAAACTTATGACCCGGAAACTCTCGAAAGTTGGAACGACGGTGCACATTGGTTCGATAGCCTGCTGGGGCTTGGCGGTGAATATGAAAATGAGGAAGAGAAAGAGCCGGTGCTGTTTTATGGCAAGGATATGTATGAGACAGAGATACCGAACGGATATTACCGCGTAAAAAAGGTGTGAGCGTTTACAGCGAGGAAACGGGAGAACATCTCGGCAGGCTGGACGCATACGCGGAGTTTACGATAGACGAACACACCCCGAATATTTTCGGCGTATCGACTGCTGCTAAGGATATCACCCCGGAAGGAATGACAGTAGAGATACATCAGAGCGGTGAACATCTGCACGTCAAGCGTAATCTCGCATATCTCCCGGTGATAACGATCCAGAAACATACAGATACAGGCTGGGTCGGTGTCGAAACCAAAGACGGCGGTGCCCCGTCGTGGAGCGATAAAAAAACTGCGCTCAACGAAGACGGAGTGACCGAGCGAAAGGTGGAATGGGCACATATCTACGGCAGTCTTCCCAACGGCAGATACCGCCTTTCTACGGATTATGTGAACTACTCGGTGGATATGCACGGGGAGACGAGCGAGATAAATTACAGCAGATATTATACGGAATTTGTTATTGATACCGGCGAAAAAGACTGGGGAATAACGATGTCCGCGAAAGACGTAACGTCTGCGGGAATGACGCTCGTTATAGATCAGAAAGGCGGCAATGCCATGGGCAAGCTTACTTATGGCGAACAATATTGTTTAGAAATAAAGAGCGATGAAAGCGGGGAATGGGAAAACCTCGGATATATAACAGATGAGGTCGTATGGCACGACATTGCATATATCGCCGAACCCGGTGCGCATAAAGAAGATCAGATAAACTGGACTTACATTTACGGATATCTTCACGCCGGACATTACCGGTTAGTCAAGGAGTTCATGGACTTCCGGAAAACGGGGGATTACGACAAATGTGACTTTTATATGGAATTCGATGTTCCCGAGACGGATTCAAAGCTCGGTATAATACTTAACACTAAACGGAATACCGCGCGCTGGATAACGCTTGATGCCGCAAGTATAGGCGATACGGTCAGCGAACACATGGGTTTCAATGAGAAAAGATATGTCATAGAGCAGAAGAAAAACGGCAAATGGACAGAGTATTATACTACCGCTGTTCCGGGGATCCCCACACCGGAGACTGCCCGAAAAATAAACGCGGGTGATGTAGTGACATTTACCGTTGACTGGCGGGAAAGAGCGGGCAGTCTTCCTGTCGGGGAATATCGAATAGGCCTTACGTTCACCGGCGGCAGCGTTTCCGAAACGATATTCGCGGAATTCGCAGTCGAGGAATATATGACAAACGAGTTCGGTTTGCAGATACGACCGATCGAGGTTTCGCGGACAGGCGGACGATTTGCGTTTGAAAGTCTCGGAGGAGACTATAACGTAAGAACGTTAAGCGATAAAGAGTTTTCGCTGCAAAAACAGACAGCCGAAGGTGAATGGAAGACACTTTCCGCAGCGGAAGGCGCGGTTTCGCAGAAGTCCTCGTCACCCACTCTGACTGCATTTACCGGCGGCGGTTCGGGCGGCATTATGGGGACTATTGAGTGGAAGGAATTGTTTGGTACACTTTCTGCCGGACACTATCGGTTGGGGAAGAAGTTCAGCGCCGTGATCGACGGAAAGACAAAAGAGATAATGATCTGCTGTGAGTTCGACATAACCGCCGATACTCCCGAGAAAATCACCGAATAACAGAAAAAGCATCATCGGAACATATCGGTGATGCTTTTCTTGCATTTCGTGACGTTCTGCGCTATAATATTTCAGAAAATGTGTGACGTTTGGCACCTGTTTCCTGTCATATATATCAGAGAGCCAAAAACGGGAGGGATAAGATGAAGGACTCCGAAATAATAGAACTGTACTTCGCGCGTTCGGAAGACGCTATAACCGAGACTGACAAAAAGCACGGCGCGTTCTGCCGGTCAATGACCTTCGGCATTCTCGGAAATCATGAGGACAGCGAAGAATGTGTCAATGATA
>CAMHBE010000052.1 GCA_946183095.1 uncultured Clostridia bacterium
GCCCTTGCGGTAAGCATAACGGATAGTGAGAACACGCTGTTTTCAGCCTGCTACGGAGAGTGCGAAAGCTGTGATACGCCTTTTGTTCTCGGCTCTGTCAGCAAGTCATTTACGGCGGTCTGCATAATGAAACTTGCAGAACAGGGAAAGATCAGTCTTGATGACAAGGTCTCCGCATATCTTCCGGACGCGGCTGACGGCGACAGGATAACAGTGAGCCAGCTTCTTAATCATTCGGGCGGACTCGGCGAACATCAGACCCTTGAAAACTGTCATATCATAAACGATCAGGGCGTTCATAATTACGCCAATGTGAATTACTCACTGCTTGGCAGAATAATAGAGTGTGTGTCGGGCGAAACATTTGAAAGTTATGTTTCAAAAAATGTTCTTGCGCCGCTTGAAATGTCACATACAGCCGCCTCTTACGAAAAAAGCATGGAAAACGGTCTGACAGACGGATATACCGATTACTGGGGCTTTTACGTCAGAAGAGATCACCGGTACCCGGGATCCGACAGCGCATGGATAACGGTCCCGGCAGGGTATATGTCGTCATCGGTCAATGACCTTGCACGTTATCTGCGTATGTATCTCAGCGGCGGGAAAGGTGTCATTTCAGAGCAAAGTATAGAACAGATGTTCTATGGCGACACTGTGTATGTCGAAGATGATGTCCCTTTCCGGTACGGATACGGCTGGGCAACGGTCAGGGAGCCGCTCCCCGAGCCTGTTCTGCGGCACAGCGGTCTGGTTGAGACCGGAACATCATGCGTATTTATCATTCCGGGGCAGGATATCGGTGTTGCAATCACTGCAAATGTCAATGATTATTTCGTCACTAATGAAATGATGGACAGTCTCGGCTGGGGGGTTATACTGATGCTGCTTGGCGAGGCACCGAACGAGATACCGGCAGGTGCGTTTATATCGGAACATATCCGTATTGATCTTATTATGCTTGCGGTACTGCTTGCTTCGGTGATCCCTTTCTGTATGATCCCGGCGTTCGGAAAGCGTCTTGCACGAAAGAAATATATTTCCGCGGTCGTTGATACGGTGATGCTGAACATTGCGTTTCCCACGTTTATACTTCTGATCGTGCCGCTGTTTTTCAGAACACCTCTGTGGGTCGCGGAAGCATTTGTACCCGATGTGTTCATTACGGTAATTGTTTCGTCAGCTCTGCTTTTCCTGTGCGGCGCAATAAAAGGTATCATGCTCATGAGAATGATAATAAAACAAAGATGAAAACGAGAGGATCATGAAAGCATAATAAACGCTGGAAATCCGGCGAGTCCTGTAATTTTATGTGAGAGAACATCGCAGATCATCGAAGGCTTTATCTGCATCAAAACAAAAAAACTTTGGCTGCTCCGGATCCGGAATAGCCAAAGTTTTTGTTTGTAATGCAAACCTGATGCTTCGCTGTCATGGCGACAGATCCAAAGCAGGCATTTGTGCACTTGTCGGATACGCAAATATCAAGAATTTGCTTCCCAGTGTCAGAGCCTCACATTCCACTTGCGGAAACAGAGATGAGCTTATTTTCCTTGTCCGTGAAACTGACGTTTATCTGCGTTTTCTGCTTGCAAAAGCTATTGCTGCAGCAGCGCCGGCAAGTATTGCGACCGAGTATATTTCATTGCCTGTACCCGGGTTTTTGTCGGTCGCAGCATCTACCGAAGAAGAACCGCTTCCGGTCTTTACAGTGAGTGTGAGTGTTTCTTCGAACAGAGCGCCGTAATCTATCTCTTCGCCGTTGAACTTAACGTTCACTCTGCTTGTAAATTCGCCTGCAGCCACGTCTTCCTCAGTTACGGTATATTCATAGGTGTAGTACTCTTCCTTACCGGGCTTCAGTGAGCTTATATCAGCAATTTTGATGGTCTCTTCGCCGGTGCCGACTGTAACATTGATGTCAAAGTCGTCGAAGCCGGTAAAATCAAGACCGCTGTTGTTCTCTACCATAACAGTGCCTTTGAAGATATCACCTGCATGGTAGATCTCTTTTTCAGAATCGTTGTCAAGATGGATTATCGTAAACGGTTCGGTCTGCGGGTAGCTTCTTATCGGGAAGTTGTCGTATGCCAGTCCGTGTTCGCTCAGTTTAAGACTGCGCTCTCTCAGCTCGGTAACGATCTCGGACCAGTCCGTCCATGCGCCGGGGTCAGAGAGGTCTGTTCCCACAAAGCTCTCACCGGGATTTACAATACCATTTACATAATAATCATAGCTGTCATCTTTTTCAGACGGACTCTGTTCATAATCAAAGTCGTTGGACACCGAAGCATAGAACAGATCGCTCTTGCCGTCTGCATCAGCCTTTACTATGATGGAGTACTTCACGTCCTTCGGGAGATACCAGGTCTTGCCGATATCAACAACATGATAGCCTGCATAGTTGAAATGCTCGGAAGCTTCTGCGATGAGTTCGCCGTCAACGGGGCTCACTGCGTCATCATCGAGCAAATATACACTATAGTCAACGTCGATGTTCGCATCTGCGGTCTCAAGACCTATGTAGCGAACGCTGCAGTTATTCTGTGTGGTAAATACATTCGCCATGTACAGATCATTGTCAAATGACATAGAGTTAAGTCCGCTGTTGGGGAGGAAGTCATACATATCGATGTTGTGCTGTGCTAAGGTATTCTCGGTATCGAAGTCAAAGCTTTCGGGGATATCGAGGCTCTGATCGTAGTAGGAGAGCCAGAAGTAACCGCTGCCCGCGTTGCCCCATGTGCTTATCACAGATCCGTCTTTGTCCTCTTCCTTAGTGCCCCAGCTGTTCTTTACAAGGAAAGCTCCGTTGCCGCCGATAGTGCCCTTAGGATCATTGAAGTATTCCTTCGGGAAATCATCGTCATAGCCGACAATGCACACTGCGTGGTCGATCTCGATCTTTTTGTTCACGGAATTCTTATCGGTGGGGTCGTATTCCTTGTCGTAGGTGTAATGCGTCCAGTATTCAGCTAACTGGTCGCTTGTGGGATTGCCGTCCTTGTCGATAAAGCGCATAAAGGTCTCATTGTTGGCTTCTAACGTTTCACCCGGTAGAGACTGGTCAGCCTGAAACAATATCGAAACCGCTCTGCCGTTGACAAGTTCGGACTTTATAGCATCAACACCGGTCTGATTGAAGATGTACTCGCCGTTTTTGCCAACGAGTGCGGGACTCGGCAGCATATTTCCGTCGCTCAGGGTATAGAGGCTGAGGAAGCGGTTGCTCTCGTCAAGAGTCCAATCGCCGGTGGAATTGTCCTCGAAAGCTATGAAACGCTTCATGACATCATCGGGAAGCTGATCCGCTGATTCCTTATCCACATCAACATGGGTTATACCCTGCGAGACAAGGCTGTATATCTGCTCTGCTGCGAGAGGATCGATATCTTCCTTGTAACCCTTTTCTGTCCATTCTTTTCTGAGTTCTTCGATAGTTGTTTCCGAGGGATCATATTCTGTTTTGGTACATGAAATGTCACCATACCGCTCCATTTCATACACATAAAGCGTTATGACCGGGTATTCTCTGTCAACAGTCTGCTTGTAAGGCACTATTTCCTCAAGAGTAGGACCCATTCCCGAGGAATATATTGTTGTGGCGTAGTTCATATAACCACCGTGATTATAGACTGTTCTGGATATTAAAGCGGGATCGGCATCATCATTGAAAACGAAATGATATCCTTCTCCGGACTGTGAGGGATATTCCTCCGAATCCTCCGGGAGCGCCGTATAAGAGAACCACGCGAGATGCTTTTCCGACAGATTGTACATAGCGTCTTCAGCGCTGCCGGTCTCCTTGTTATAGTCGTGACCGAGCTCATAGGCGATACTCGTCTCTGCCGCTGCGGTCGCGCCGAAGCTCCAGCAGGTACCCCAGGGGTTCTGGAGCTTTACAGGGGAAACAAAGTTTTTTCCGTCCACATCTCTGAGGTCAAACTTGGAGGGAAGGTCGGAAGTGTCCACAACAGGCATACGCATTTTCGATGTTTGCATCGAACCGTTGCCCCGCAGGATCTTGTCTGTTTTTTTGTCATAGGCAGCAATTGCCTTCACGATGTCGTCGGCTGTCAAAGAATTCTTTGCAGCGTATGCCGGCACGCAGTTCGCCGCAGCGAGCATTACAGCAAGAGCAGCTGCGGCAGCAGTTTTGATTTGTTTCTTCATGATCGTTATCCTTTCCTTATGATCGCTGATACTGCATAAATGCAAAATACGATCCTTTTATTGAACTTTTTATTTTTCTGTAATTTTGTATTGTTTCGGCGTGAAGCCTTTCATCGGCTCCCGCGTGCTTCTTTGTTATCGTATTTGCCTTTTACGGAAAGACCTATCGTTCCGTCTGCGATCAATGCTGTAACGTAGCCTGTAAAGCTGAAATCAAATCCGACATTCACCATATTCATGACTGACAGGATCAGCGAAGCTACATCCAATCCGAGTATGACATAGAAAAGGATCCATGTTTTTTTGCTTCCGAGATCCTTTCCGAACACAAGTAACAGAAGATCGGCGGCTTTTATTGCATAGAGAATGCAAATAACCACCATTAACGGAGTGACGGTATAGAAAAACAGATTTACAATGATCGACAGGACGCATACTCCGACGTGCAGGAACAGAAAGGCTTTATAGAAGACTGCGGCTTGCTTGCTGTAATCTTTTATTATATATATCGCGCCCATAATGAGCATTGACAGTATCACTGCCATAAGAACGATATTGGTAATATTCGAGAACAGCGCTGCAGTCGTTTCTGAACCTGCGGCTCCGATGATGAAGTTTACAGCGCCGCCTACGGTGCCGAACATCATAATAAACATCATAATCAGATGAAAAATTGTAACGGGACTCTTTTTTTGCATGATGATCATAACTCCTTTAGCTAAAAAATTGAAAGTGGATGAGATAGTAAACTTCTCATCTGACGTGGATACAGACTTTCAGTCTATAAGTGGGGATAAATGGATCAAATGCTTCTGAGCAATGACCCGATCATTTCGTCGTCACAGCGGCATTGAAAACAGATTGCAGAAATTGTCCGCATTCGGGAAAAGCTTCTCACGGAGCATTGCAGTTATAGCAGGTGCATTTGCTCTTGTGCGCTTAGTGCCCATTCCCAGCGTTGCTGCCAGACGGAACAGAGAGAAGGCTCCGCATATATTGCGGATAAGCCCGAGCTTTCCGGGGTCGGCAGTATCGAAATAAGTCGAAAGTGTGATGTCCCACACCTGTGAAGCTGACTTGCAGTCAAGTCCGATCACCTGCAAAGATATATTATCGTCTTTCCCACCGCCGCTGTTCATTACAAGATACGAACCGGCAAAGTCAAACACCGGGTTTCCGCGGCTTATATCCGCCATGTCGATAAGCACAAGCTCACCGTCGGACTGTACCATTACATTATTGGTATGGTAATCGCCGTGTACCATAACGCTGCCGTCAGGGATAGAGTCCAATATCTTTATAAGCATACCGATCTCAGCGTCTGTAAGAAATTCGCAGGCTTTCAGTAATCTGCCGCGGTAGATATCTTTTATATCGCCGTAGAGCTTTGGGTCTGCTTCCGTGGAATTGAGAGTTTTCAGCAAGGTTCCGAATTTTACGGCGTATTCCTGCAGTTTGTCGGGGTGAGCCATGATATACTTACCGACGGTGGTCGCTCCTGCCATTTCAAATACCAGACCGGGTCCTTCCTCTGTCTCAACTATGTCATAAGCGATTGCGGACGGGACACCGTGGACAAACGCGTTCTTTGCGTAATCACGCTCTTTTTCGATAAGAGAAAGCGGGCTGTTGTCGTGGTAGACTTTGATGATCGTTTCTTCGTCAAGCCGATAGACCTTTCCGTGGCCGCCCCGCCCTATCGCCTCGCAGCCTGCAACAGACACCTTTCGCAGCGCCTTTTTCACATCGAGCAGCTCGGTAAATCCCGTAGTCTCGAATATATCATAAACGTCGCGCGAAACATTGATGACCGCAAGCGGCTTGCCGATGCTTTTGCGGAGCTTCATAAGCACTCTGAGCCCGGCGCTTGATATGTATTCGAGCTTCTCTGCATCTACGGTGATGTCTGCTGTTTTGCCTTCCACAGCGCCGAATATTTCCTTTTCGGTCTGCGGAGCGTTGTTTGTGTCTATCCTGCCTTCAAGGCGGATAGTCACTTTTCCGTTTTCTTCGTTGATAGTCATGTCCTTGCTCCTTTGCAGCGTATTGCCTGTATTGTATTATCTGATATTTCTGCGGCCTGCGGCTGGAGTGTTTTATGATATGGCTTGTGACAAAACCTGCTCCGCGGCTTCAATGAATGGTGTACAGGCTACAATAACACCCATTGATTATACCACAAAATGACATTAAAAGTCAATAGACCGAAAGTGCAATTTCCGGATCGCTGAAAAAATGTCCGGTCGGAGAACTGCCTTTGGTATATGCTCTTGGCTTATATAAAAAGGAGATCTGCTCCGGAGCAGATGACAAGCCGGTGCTGCCCGACTATCACACTTGAATCGAGACTTGTGTCAAGACGACCGTGGAATAAATGCGGTCATACTCGTACATACACCATTTTCATACCCACACCTACCGGATAAGAGCCATAAATTTTATCAATTCTTATCAATTCATATAACATAAGAAAAACCCCGCAAGAAAGCCTTGCGGGGCGATTTTCCGTGTATTTGCGAGATACGGTTTGTTATCTCTTCGAGAACTGAGGAGCACGACGAGCAGCCTTCAAGCCGTACTTCTTTCTTTCCTTCATTCTGGGGTCTCTTGTAAGGAAACCGGCCTTCTTGAGTACGGGGCGGAGTTCATCGCTGTACTGGAGAAGTGCTCTGGAGATACCATGACGGATAGCGCCTGCCTGACCGGTCACACCGCCGCCTGCAACTGTGCAGATGATATCGAACTTATCTGCTGCGCCGACGAGGTTAAGGGGCTGACGAACGATGAGCTTAAGGGTATCGAGACCGAAATAATCATCGATATCTCTGTTGTTGATCGTTATGGTACCGCTGCCGGGATAAACGCGGACGCGCGCAACGGAGTGCTTTCTTCTGCCTGTTCCGTAGTAATAAGGTTTAGAATCGTACATTTATGTTCCCCTCCTTAGAATTCAAATACTTCGGGCTTCTGAGCAGCATTCTTGTGCTCTGCGCCTGCATACAGACGAAGTCTTGTGAGAGCCTTGCGTCCGAGAGTTGTGTTGGGGAGCATACCGTTTACTGCGAGCTCCATAGCCTTTTCGGGTCTTGTAGCCATCAGCTTGGAGTACTGAATGGATCTGAGGTGGCCGATATAGCCGGTGTGCCATCTGTAGTATTTTTTCTGAAGCTTGTTACCTGTTAAAACAGCCTTAGCGCAGTTGATGATTATTACATGATCGCCGCAGTCGCAATGAGGTGCGTAGGTAGGCTTATTTTTACCTCTGAGCATTGTTGCTGCCTGAGCTGCAACACGACCGAGGGGCTTACCTGCTGCGTCGAGAATATACCACTTACGCTCTACATTTTCTGCCTTGGGCATATAAGTTGACATATTTATTCCCTCCTGATTTTTTGTGAACAAGTGATATTATAGCGGGTTTGTGGGGATTTGTCAATAGGTTTTTGAGATATTTTCAAAATATATCCGCTATTCTCTTTATTTTTCTGCATTTCTCTCGTTTTCTCTCGATTTCTTACATGGCGTTTTGCTTTTTTGCATTTTGCGGCGGTAGAGCAGGTTTCGCCCGTGGTAAGGCGGTGCGCCGCCGAAACCGCGGTGCGGCGGGCGAGTTACTTTCCGTCAGCAGCGACGGAAAGTAACCAAAGGGCGCCGCCGCCGAACGGCTCTCTGAGCAGCTCCGATAGGGTAGCACAGACTTTTTATGTCGGTGGGAGCTCTCAGAGAAGCCGCCGGCGGTCTGCAGCGCCTTGCTATGTTTATCATCCTGTTCGGAGGTGGGTGTCTGCGCAGGTCGCGGAACGGGTGTGCCGCAAAAATACAGACCGCTGGCAGGCATAGGCTCTACAGTTGCTCATTGCTGCTATGTTTTGGATCCGCACAGGTTTTGGTCGGGTGGAGACTTAGTAACATTCTTCTCCTTTCTTCGGCTAATTGCAGGCTACAGCAGACGTGGGGATTTGTCAAGGGGGCGGCTTCAAAATTTTTTCATCCCGATAACCGAATGAAAAAAATTTGGAGTACCCTTGACAAATCCTCACGGGCTGCGGTATAATTGCCGAGCCGAAGAGAGAGAAGAGCAGTTCTTATTTTTTCAGAATTTTTTTCAGATATTGTCCGGTATATGACCCCTTTACCTTTGCGACTTCTTCCGGTGTTCCCGTTGCTACCACCGTGCCGCCTTTATCTCCGCCCTCCGGACCGAGATCTATGATATGGTCGGCGGTCTTTATCACATCGAGGTTGTGCTCTATGACGATCACCGTATTGCCGTTATCGACAAGATGCTGGAGCACCTCTATCAATTTATGGACATCCGCTGTATGCAGACCGGTCGTAGGTTCGTCGAGGATATAAGCGGTTCTGCCTGTTGCACGCCTTGCAAGCTCCGTGGCGAGTTTCACGCGCTGTGCTTCGCCGCCCGAAAGTGTCGTAGCGGGCTGCCCTATCTTCACATAGCCGAGTCCGACGTCGCACAGCGTCTGCAATTTACGGTATATTTTAGGGACGTTCTCAAAGAACTTCGCCCCGTCCTCTATCGTCATTTCGAGTACGTCGTAGATATTTTTGCCTTTGTAGCGCACTTCGAGCGTCTCGCGGTTGTAACGCTTGCCCTTGCAGACTTCGCAGGGTACATACACATCCGGCAGGAAGTGCATCTCTATTTTTATTATGCCGTCGCCCTCGCAGGCTTCGCAGCGCCCTCCCTTTACGTTGAACGAGAAGCGCGCCGTACCGTAGCCGCGCATCTTCGCGTCGTTTGTTGATGCGAACAGGTCACGGATATCCGTGAACACGCCGGTGTAGGTGGCAGGGTTGGAGCGCGGTGTCCTGCCGATTGGTGCCTGATCTATCTGTATCACCTTGTCGAGCTGTTCCGCGCCGGTTATCTTCTTGCATTTGCCGACGTGGGTGCGGGCACGGTTCAGCTTTCCTTCGAGGTAGTTGAACACTATCTCGTTGATGAGGGAGCTTTTTCCGCTGCCGGAAACTCCGGTAACACAGGTGAACACACCGAGCGGTATGTCAACGTCGATATTTTTCAGATTGTTCTCGGCGGCTCCGTACACTTTCAGGAACCTGCCGTCGAGCGGTCTTCTTGTTTTCGGGACGGGTATTTTCTTTGCACCGGAAAGGTACTGCCCGGTAATGGACTTCTTGCAGTTCATGATATCTTCGGCAGTTCCGCAGCATACGACCTCGCCGCCGTGCGTTCCCGCGCCGGGACCGATATCCACGATATAGTCGGCGGCTTTCATGGTGTCCTCGTCATGTTCAACAACGATGACGGTATTGCCGAGGTCGCGGAGATCTTTCAGAGTGCCGATCAGTTTGTCATTGTCTCGCTGGTGCAGACCTATGCTCGGTTCGTCGAGAATGTACAGCACACCCATGAGCGAACTGCCGATCTGCGTCGCGAGACGTATGCGCTGGCTCTCGCCGCCCGACAGCGTTCCTGCCGCGCGGGAAAGGGTAAGATACTCAAGACCGACGCTTTTGAGGAAATTCAGGCGGGACTTTATCTCTTTCAGTATTAGTTTGCCGATGATCCTGTCACGTTCGGAAAGCTCCATATTGCACACAAAATCGTAAGCGTCGGAGATGCTCATTTTGCAGAATTCGCTGATGTTCTTTCCTGCAACGGTCACGGCGAGGGATTCCTTTTTCAGTCGTTCGCCGCCGCACATCGGGCATTCGCAGTCGTGCATATATGACTCTATCTCGGCGCGCGCGGCATCGCTTCCCGTT
>CAMHBE010000053.1 GCA_946183095.1 uncultured Clostridia bacterium
GTTTTACAGAAAGCTTATCAAGGCTGCCCCGATGCACGACCTCGGAAAGATAGCGGTAGATGACAGGATCCTGCGCAAGCCGGGACGTTTCGAGCCGGAGGAGTTCGAGATAATGAAGACCCACGCCGCAAAGGGCGCGGAGCTGATAACGAAGATACTTGAAGAAACGGACGACGAGCGTTTCAGGGAGATCGCCGTGAATGTCGCGCATTACCACCACGAGCGCGTTGACGGAACAGGCTATCCCGACGGGCTGAAAGGTGACGAGATACCGCTCGAAGCGCGCATCATGGCGGTGGTGGATGTGTATGACGCGCTGGTCAGCAAGCGCTGCTACAAGGAAAGTATGTCTTTTGAGCAGGCTTACGGCATCATTTATGACGGCATGGGGAAGCATTTCGATGCGCGGCTCAAAGACAGTTTCGTTTCCGCAAGACCCGACCTCGAAGCGTATTACAGCTGACAAAGGATCTTATTACTGCGGCAATTGAATAATGATGATTTTGTTTCTTCTCCTCGCCGGCGGCGGGGAGGAATGAAACCGATATTTTGCTGCAAAAGTAATAGCAGAGTGTATTTGTAGGCAATTTTTATATTTTGTGACGAAATATGTTGTTTAATATCACGAAAATATGGAAGTGTTATTGACAAATAATTTTAATGATGCTATAATTTCTCTTACAGTAGCTTTTCATAGCATTGTATAATATGAACACCCGACTTTGCCGGAATTGAGAAACATGGCAGAGCATCGGTCTGCCGCTATGTATCAATGCGGTGAACCGACAGAGTGTCCTTTGTGATTTTGTCGAAGTTTGTTGTTTCCGCGCTGACCGCACGCGGGATGCATCGGGTCTGCGGTATTATTCGGAAAGCGTGGTCGGTATGAGCGAAGCTGTTAAAAGTTCAAATGCCAGAAACAGTCTCAGGGAAAAGATAGACCGCAGAAAAAATGAGCTTTCCGAAAGGGAGAACAGTTTTCTCTGCGGAAAACGTGTTCTTTTCGCGGAAGACGACATGACAAACGCACACCTTATGATGCGGATCCTCAGCGCAAAGGGCATTAAAGCCGAGTTCGCGAAGGACGGCAATGCCGCGATGCAGATGTTCGCGGGAAGTGAGGAGCATTACTACGACGCGGTCATACTCGATGTGCATATGCCTGTGGTGAACGGGCACGAAGCCGCTTTTGCGATACGCTCCATGAGACGCGCGGACAGCCGCACTGTCCCGATAATCGCCGTAACTGCGTATGAAGCTGCCGAAGAAAAGGAACTGTCGCGCGAGGCGGGCATATCGGTGCATCTCACAAAGCCCGTTGACCCCTATCTGCTTTACACGACTCTCGAAGAACTCCTGCCGAGAAGCTGAATGGCGTTTACATATATAAAACCGGATATTGTGAGGGCTTGAACGCGCTGAAAATAATGCGGGAAATTGCAGCTTAAAAATTCAAAATTGCTCGAAAAGTGCTAATATTTCGCAAACGGTTTGAATGTAAAAATAAAAAAATCAATTTGCGGATGAACCGCAAAGCCGCTGAAAATGCACACCTACGGATATTCAAGTGTATCTCATAGCACTTTTATATTATAAATCATGATCACGGAGGAAAATGAAAATGTTCAAAAAACTTGGTACCCAGATCGTGTTTATCACTGTTATCTGTATTGTTGCGGTAATAGCACTTCTGGTAACTATCACCCTTATATCCTTCTCGGGCTACAATGACGGTGTGCTCAGGGAAAAGGCTCAGATCGGAGAAGTTGCGCTTAAGGGCGCCGTCGAGGATGAGATGTCAACGCTGGGACTTTACGAGAAGATATTCTCGGAAGATGCGGCGTTCAATGACGCTGTATCAAGGCTCGACGTTGAGGCGATGAACACCATTTACAAGAATAATCTCGGCTCAAACCCCGACCTTTTCGGCGGTGTGGCTGACGGTTCCGGCAACATCATTTTCAAGTCCGAAAAATTCGCAATGGACGGCTTTGACTTCGGACAGGTCGCAAGAGGAAAGACGATCTCCGGTATCGTGAAGAACGGTGAAAGGCTTTGCATCATGAGTGCGTCACCCACGACGATACTCAACAATACATACGTTTATATAGTAGGCTTCCTGCTCAGCGCTCAGGATTACCTCGATGACTGCAAGAAAGCGTCCTCCTGCGATGTTACTATATTCAGCGGCAATGTGAGATTTGCTACCACCCTCGGTTCCAATCTTCTCGGGACCACGATGGCTCCCAACATCGAACAGGTCGTTCTCAACGGCAATCAGGATTATTCCGGTCAGGCAACGTTAAACAACAAGCCCTACTATGTTTACTACTCCCCCATGGTGG
Source organism: uncultured Clostridia bacterium (assembly GCA_946183095.1). Taxonomy (GTDB): domain Bacteria; phylum Bacillota; class Clostridia; order Oscillospirales; family Ruminococcaceae; genus Ruminiclostridium_E. The sequence continues at coordinate 2,346 of CAMHBE010000053.1, forward strand.
ACTATGAGGGAAAACCTGTAGGTGCTTACTTTGCAGGCTTTGACTCGACCGTATCCGACACGGAATTTACTACAATTACGATCCTTGCAATAGTTATCGGTGTCGTAGGCGCTGTAGGTGTAGCTTTATTCCTTCTCATATTCTGCAGAGTTCGCGTTTCCGTTCCGCTCAAGTACGCCGAAGAATACGCGAACGAGATGCTTGCCGGTCAGCTTGCAACTACCAATGTGACATACAAGTTCGCCGATGATGAAGTCGGCAGATTCGTAGAAGTCCTCAGAAGCGCCAAACGCGGTATGAACGACGTTGTCGGGGATTCTTCGAGGATACTCCAGGCAATGGCGGACGGCGACTTTACAGAGACACCTTCCGTAAAGTACCCCGGTGTGTTTGAGGATATCGAGAAGAACATCATTAAGATAGAAGATGACCTCGGCAATACCCTCAGCCAGATGAATATGTCCTCCGATGAGGTGCTCACAGGCTCCAACCAGATGGCGGAAGGTTCACAGTCTCTCGCAGACGGTACCACACGTCAGGCATCGGCTATCGAAGAGATATCCGCGACTATCCACGAGGTTTCCGACCAGATCTCCAATACCGCGCAGAATGCGGCAAAGGCAGGCGACCTTTCCAAGAGCACTCAGGACAAGGTAAATCAGCAGGATACCGAGATACAGAACATGGTCGCGGCAATGAACGAGATCAGCGACACATCCAAGGAGATCGAGAAGATCATCAAGACTATCGAAGATATTTCGTTCCAGACAAACATCCTTGCGCTGAATGCGGCTGTTGAGGCTGCCCGTGCAGGTGACGCCGGCAAGGGCTTCGCAGTCGTAGCCGATGAAGTCCGCAACCTTGCGAACAAGTCCGCAGAGGCAGCAAAGAGCACATCCTCGCTCATCACCGCTTCTATCGACGCTGTTGACAAGGGCAGCAAGATTGCGCTCGCTACCGCAGAGTCGATGAAGGAAGTCAAGGAAATGTCCTCGCAGACAGCCGACCTCATTTCCGAGATCGCGTCTGCAAGTGCGGAACAAAACGAGTCTATCCGTCAGATCAATACCGGCGTAGAGCAGATATCTCAGGTAATACAGACAAACTCCGCTACTGCGGAAGAAACTGCCGCATCCTGCGAAGAGCTTTCCGGTCAGTCCAGACTGCTCAAGGATCAGGTGGCGCGTTTCAAGATCAACGCTTAAATCATCGATCTCATTGCTTCAATTTTGTCATCCTGACAAGAACTCCCGTTTGTTTATGCAAGCGGGAGTTCTTGATTTTGCGGATATTTGTGCAAACTGACAGTTTTGTGCATACTTTGTATGTTCGGTTGACTTTTTTCTTTGTTTGGTGTAAAATAAATTAAGTCTGTAAAAACAATGCGTAATTATAATAAAGATCAAGTGGGAGCATGAAATGTCACTTCTGAAAGAAATACACCCCGGCGAGACAGTCCGTGTCGAGAAGATAAACGGTACAGGAGCACTGCGTCAGCATTTCCTCGATATGGGAATAATCCCCGGCATCGAAATGACGGTGGTGCAGCTCGCGCCTATGGGCGACCCTATGGAGCTTCGCCTGCGCGGGTATGAGCTGACACTGCGCCTTGAAGACGCGGGGGAGATAGAAGTCTGTCCCGTGCAGGAAAAGAAAGAGCCGATACACGCGAAAGTAAAACGCAGAGTCAAGGAACATCCCGGTCTCGGCGAGGGCGGACGTTTCCACGCGAAAGGCAGCGGCGACCCGCTCCCGGACGGCACTGTTATGAAATTCGCGCTCGTGGGCAACCAGAACAGCGGCAAGACCACACTGTTCAACCGCCTGACCGGAGCGAGACAGCACGTCGGGAATTTCCCCGGCGTCACCGTTGACCGCAAGGACGGCACAATAAAGGGGCATCCCGATACCGTGATAACCGACCTGCCGGGGATCTACTCCATGTCGCCGTACAGCAGCGAGGAGATAGTTTCCCGCAGCTTCGTGCTTGACGAAAAGCCACACGCGATAATCAACATTGTGGACTCCACCAACATCGAGCGCAATATGTACCTTACGATGCAGCTGCTCGAAATGGAGATACCCATGGTCGTTGCGCTCAACATGATGGATGAGCTGACATCGAACGGCGGCGGTATCGACATAAACGCCATGGAGGAGAAGCTTGGGGTGCCTGTGGTGCCGATATCCGCGGCAAAGAACGAGGGCGTTGACGAGCTTGTGGAACACGCCATACATATCGCGCACTATCAGGAGAAGCCGATGCGGCAGGACTTCTGCGGCAGGAACGACAACGGCGGCGCTGTGCATCGCTGTCTTCACGGCATCTGTCACCTGATAGAGGATCACGCCGAGAAAGCGGGAATACCGCTGCGGTTCGCGGCAAGCAAGGTGATAGAGGGGGATCCTCTCGTTATCACGGCGCTCGACCTCGACCGCAACGAAGTGGAAAGTATCGAGCACATGATACTGCAAATGGAGAAGGAGCGCGGACTTGACCGCAGTGCAGCCATTGCGGATATGCGCTATTCATTCATCACGGAGCTCAGCGCCGCGGCTGTCACGAAGCCTACCGAGAGCCGTGAGCACATCCGCAGCCGCAGGATAGACAAGCTGCTGACGGGAAAGTTCACCGCTATCCCGATGTTCATACTGATAATGGGGCTTATCTCGTGGCTTACGTTCGGAGTAATCGGGGCGTGGCTGCAGGAGCTGCTGGAGGGCGGCATAGATGCGCTGACAGGACTTGTTGACGAAGCGCTCACCCATGCCGACGTGAACGAGGTCATACACGGGCTTATCGTTGACGGCATTTTCGCGGGCGTTGGCAGCGTCCTCAGCTTCCTGCCGATAATCATAACATTGTTCTTTTTCCTGTCGCTGCTCGAAGACAGCGGCTACATCGCCCGTGTGGCGTTCTTCATGGACAAGATACTGCGAAAGATAGGACTTTCGGGGCGCAGCATCGTCCCCATGCTGATCGGATTCGGCTGTTCGGTGCCCGCCGTAATGGCGACGCGCACGCTGTCGAGCGAACGTGACCGACGCATGACGATACTGCTTACACCGTTCATGAGCTGCACGGCGAAGATGCCGATATACACGTTCTTTGCGGTGGCATTTTTCCCCGATATAAGCTGGCTGGTGGTGATAGGTCTGTACCTGCTCGGCATCATTGTCGGCATACTCGCCGCGCTGCTGTACAAGAACACGGTGTTCAGGGGCGAGCCTGTGCCGTTCGTCATGGAGCTGCCGAACTACCGCCTTCCGGGTGCGGGCAACGTACTGCGGCTGCTGTGGGAAAAGGCGAAGGACTTTTTGCAGCGTGCATTCTCTGTCATTTTCATAGCTACCGTGGTGATATGGTTCCTCAAGAGTTTCGACCTGCATCTTGCCATGACGGCGGATCCAGAGAACAGTATCCTTGCGGCGATAGCCGGCATCTTCTCGCCGATAATGCAGCCGATAGGACTGGGCGACTGGCGTATGTTGGTATCTCTCGTCAGCGGCTTTCTTGCAAAGGAGAGCGTCGTATCGTCCTTTGAGGTGCTGTACCCCGCAGGCGTTACCGCCGCCGTATCTGCGCTGTCGGCAGCCTGTATGCTCGTCTATTCGCTGCTGTACACCCCCTGTGTCGCTGCCGTTGCGGCTATCCGCCGTGAACTCGGCATGAAGTGGGCAGCCGCCGTCGTCCTGTGGCAGTGCGCCATAGCATGGTTAGCCGCCCTCATAGTGCATCTGATAGGGTCGGTGCTCGGTTAAGACGTTGTGCAGCGGCGCGTTCGCGCTGTCCTTGCAGACGGCACGAGGGCTTGCGCAGCCCTCGACCTGCGGCAGCGTGGCGCTGCACCCATATTTTATTATTTTTTCAGAAATCTATGCTTTACGAACATACATCACGTTATTTCTTTGACTGTTTATTGTGTGGCAGTATTGATGTTCTGGATCTTTCCGGTGCAGCGTCAGGCTGCCGCAAGTCCAGAGCGCGCAGCTCTGGTCCCGGCTGGAAAGCCAGCGCGAACGCGCCGCTGCACCACCTGTCTGAACTCACTGGGAGTGACTGTTATGAACTTAGTTGACATCATTCTGATAATACTGATAGCTGCGGCTTTGGCGGCTGCTTTTATAGCGGCGTTCGGGCGCAGGAAAAAGGGCGGGAACTGCTGTGGAGGCGGTGACTGCTGCAAATGCGCGGCTCGCTGCGGCGGGTCGGGACGCAAACCCCCGAAAAGAAAGGGAGAATAGGATATGAAAAAAGCGGCGGCGTTCTTCCGTGCACAGCCTGTGCTGGTCATAGCGTTCGCGGCTGCGGCGGTCACAATGTTCATTGTGCCGCCCGATGCGCAGTACCTCGGTTACTGCAACTTCAATGTGCTCGCGGAACTCTTCGCGCTTATGATAGCGGTCGCGGGACTGAAAAGCGCCGGTATCTTCGAGAAACTCACCTCCGTGCTGCTGAAACGCGCAGGCTCGGTAAGGCGGCTCACGCAGGTGTTTACGGTGCTGTGCTTCTTCACTTCGATGCTCGTTACAAACGACGTTGCGCTGATAACGTTCGTGCCGCTGACACTGCTGACATTCTCCGCCGCAGCCGACAGCCGCAGTACCATATTCACCGTGGTGCTCGAAACTGCCGCCGCAAACCTCGGCAGTATGATGACACCTATCGGCAACCCGCAGAACCTCTACATCTACGACGAATACGGGCTGACGGCGGGGCAGTTCCTGCTGACGATGCTCCCTGCCGGCATCATAAGCCTTGTGTGTCTTATGCTGCTGACGCTGCTCGTTCCGGGCGTTCCCTGTAAGCCGCGTGATGACGCGCCGGTAAAGATATCCGGAAAACTCGCGGCGGTCTGGGGCATACTGTTCGCGGTCTGTGTTGCGGCAGTGTTCAAGCTGCTGCCGTTCTGGGTGTGCGCGGCGGCGGCATTCCTCGCGGCACTGGTCATCGACCGCAGACTTCTGCTTAAAGCCGACTACGCGCTGCTCGCAACGTTCGTGTGCTTCTTCGTTTTCGTCGGCAATATCGCCCGCATCGACACGATACACACTTTTATCGCGGGGATAATGGAGGGGCGGGAGATACTCGTTCCCGCTTTGCTGTCGCAGGTGATAAGCAACGTCCCCGCGGCGGTGATGCTCCGCGGATTTACCGCAAACGGAACGGCTCTGCTTATCGGTGTGAATATAGGGGGACTGGGTACGCCTATCGCGTCAATGGCAAGTCTCATCTCGCTGCAGCTCTACCGCAAAACGGACGGTGCGCAGACGGGAAAATACATGGCTGTGTTCTCCGCCGTAAATTTCGGGATGCTCGCATTGCTCCTCGCCGTGCATCTTGTGTGGCTGCAATAGCATAAACGCGGACTTGCGGCAATACAATAATAGCAGCGGACAAGACGAAAATGAAACGAAAGGAAATGAGCGTTGGAACAGTTAACCGAGATCATCAAATCTATTGACAGCTTTTTGTGGGGGATCCCGCTTACTGCCCTGATATTCGCCTGTGGACTGACACTTACCGCAAAACTCGGCTTTGTGCAGCTTCGCAAACTGGGTCTGGGATTCAAATTCATGATGAAGGACGACAGCGGCGGGGAGGGAGAAGTCTCCAGCTTCGCGGCGCTGTGTACGGCGCTTTCCGCGACTGTCGGAACGGGCAATATCGTCGGTGTTGCGTCGGCGGTATCCGTAGGAGGTGCGGGGGCGCTGTTCTGGATGGAGATAGCGGCACTGCTCGGCATGGCAACGAAGTACGCGGAAGGCTTGCTTGCAGTAAAGTACCGCGTTACCGACAAAGACGGGAGCATCCTCGGCGGTCCGTTCTACTACATCGAGAATGGCATGGGTCATAAGTGGAAGTGGCTCGCGAAGTTTTTTGCGGTGTCCGGTATCGCCGCGGGACTGCTCGGCACCGGTACGATAACGCAGATAAACAGCATCACAGGCTCTATAGAGGGATTTTTCGACCCGCAGAAGCAGCATACGGTCGAGATATTCGGTGTAAGTTACAGCCTTGCGGCCGTTATCGGCGGCGCGGTGGTGACTCTGCTCGTAGCGCTGGTGCTTATCGGCGGTCTGAAGCGTATCTCGCACATCTCCGAAGTTGCTGTTCCCGCAATGATAATCATATATGTGCTGAGCTGCATGATAATACTTGTGACACACATAGCGGAAATACCCGCGGCGTTCGTTGAGATATTCGAGAGCGCGTTCGGCATAAGACCGATAGCGGGCGGACTTGTGGGGATCGCTGCGATGTCGCTCTCGGTAAGCCAGGGCGTTGCAAGAGGAATATTCTCGAATGAAGCCGGACTGGGTTCCGCGCCGATAGCCGCCGCTGCCGCAAGGACAAAAGAGCCTGTGCGTCAGGGTCTTGTCTCCATGATAGGTACATTCATCGACACCATAATAGTCTGCACCATGACGGGACTTGTGATCGTCATATCGGGTGCTCACGGTTCGGGGACATTCGGCGTTTCGGTAACTGCGCAGGCATTCGACCGCGGTCTGCCTTTCCCGAAAGAGATCTCCGACCTCATTCTTATGGTGTGCCTGTCGGTGTTCGCTTTCACCACCATACTCGGCTGGAATTACTATTCCGAGCGCTGTCTCACCTATCTTTTCGGTGCAAGCCGCACCCGCACGATCGTCTACCGCATTATCTACATAGCCGCTGTTTTTGTGGGACCCTTTCTCACTGCCGAAGCGGTGTGGGGCATTGCCGACATCATGAACGGTCTTATGGCTCTGCCGAACGTCACGGCGCTGATAGCACTTTCGGGAACGGTAAAGAGCGAAACAAAAGACTACTTTGCAAGAAACAAAGGGTGACGTTTGCAAAGTATAGCCGCAGCGGTAATAATCGGCGGGGGACCGGCGCTGCCTGCCCTGAAATATTCGATACGACGGGAATAATGAAATGAAAGATGTATGCTTTACAGGACACAGAAATATACAATTCGGGCAGTATCGTGAAAAGCTGTACGACACGCTCGATAAACTGATAAATGACGGTTCCGATATGTTTTACGCCGGGGGAGCCGCCGGATTCGACACGCTTGCGGCGCAGACCGTGCTCGACCTTAAAGTGATGTACCCGTGGATATCACTTATGCTTGTGCTGCCATGTCCCCCGGAGGAGCAGACGGCGCTGTTCCATGATTCCCAGCGCGACGTGTACTATGATATATTCCGCTCCGCCGACAGTATAGAGGTCGTTTCACCGCACTACACGGCGGACTGTATGAAACGCCGCAATCAGGCGCTCGTTGACCGTGCGGAGATATGCGTGTGCTGTTACAACCCGGCTCTTTTCAAATCCGGCACGGGTCAGACAGTGCGCATGGCAGAAAAAAAAGGTATCGGGATAATAAACCTTTTTGAAGATGAATGAAGAGAGGTGGCAATAAAGTAGGTGCAGCGGCGCGTTCGCGCTG
>CAMHBE010000054.1 GCA_946183095.1 uncultured Clostridia bacterium
TGTAGCGTTCCCGATCCGTCCCTTTCCCGAGATCGCACGGGAAACGGTCGTCTTTGATATGCCGAGTTCGCGCGCGATATCGTCGAGCTGCACGCTCCTTGTCTCAGGTATCATATAGCTAAATTATCCTATCCTTTGCGGAAAATAAGGTCACTTCTTACTCTTCCTGTTCTTCTTATCTTTCTTGTTTGAGCCGTTATCCTCCGTCACAGCAGTCTCGTTCTTCTTGGGAACGGGGACCGCGTTTTCAACAGCAAGGTTTCTCCCGTCCTCCGGATCGAATAAGTTTATCGTGCGCTGACGGATAGTAAACTCAAAATCCGTGCGTGCCATGAGCTCTACCTGTGCTTCTTCATCGAGGTCGGATGTCTGCACACGCAGGATGATGTCTTTTTCTCCGCCGTAATCCGCGTGGATGTGCATTTCGCTGCCCATCATCTCGGTCACTTTCATGTGAGCCTTGATAGTATTCTTGCTGCCGCTCGGACGGATAAGCAGGTTCTCAGGACGCGCACCGAGGATGACATCCTCCGGAACTTGCGAACGCGCATCGAGCTTTTCGCAGATGTAGTCGGGGACCTCTATCGCCGCGCCGCGCACTGTCACGGTGTACTTGCCGCCGTCCTTCTTCAGCTTCGCGTCGAAGAAGTTCATCTGGGGCGTTCCGATAAAGCCGGCAACAAACAGGTTAGCGGGGTGGTTGAACAGTTCCTGCGGAGTGCCGACCTGCATAACATAGCCGTCCTTCATGATAACGATGCGGTCGCCGAGCGTCATTGCCTCTGTCTGGTCATGAGTTACATAGACGAATGTGGTCTGTATCTTTTCGCGGAGCAGTATTATCTCGGCACGCATCTGGTTTCTCAGCTTAGCGTCAAGGTTCGACAGCGGCTCATCCATCAGGAACACTTTAGGTACACGCACTATCGCGCGTCCTATCGCTACACGCTGGCGCTGACCGCCGGAGAGCTGCTTCGGCTTTCTGCCGAGAAGTTCCGTGATGCCGAGTATCTCCGCCGCTTCGCAGACCTTCTTGTGTATCTCGTCATTCGGGAGTCTGCGCAGACGCAGACCGAACGCGATATTCTCATAAACGCTCATGTGCGGGTACAGGGCGTAGTTCTGGAATACCATTGCTATATCCCTGTCCTTCGGCTCCATATCGTTTACGACATTCTCGCCTATGGATATCTCGCCGCCGCTTATATCCTCAAGACCCGCGATCATGCGCAGAGTTGTTGACTTGCCGCAGCCGGACGGCCCTACGAGAACTATGAACTCCTTATCCTTTATCTCAAGGTTGAAATCATGCACAGCTACGAAACCGTTATCGTACTGCTTTTTTACATTTCTGAGCTTTACCTCTGCCATAATGAACTCCTTCTTTATTCCCTTAACCCTTGACCGCTCCGCCGGTAACGCCCTCGACATAATACTTCTGAAGTGCCATGAACAGCGCCGTTATCGGTATCGAAACGAGAAGACCGCCTGCACAGAATATCGTGAAATAGTTGCTTATATGCTCCTTGTCGAGCCATTTGTAAAGTCCGACCGCAACGTTGTACGCTTCCTCGTGACCGAACGTTATCAGCGACGCATACATGAAGTCGCCCCACGGTGCTATGAATGCCATCATTATCGTGTAGATTATGATAGGCTTTGCCATAGGCATTATGATGCGGAAGAATACTCTCGCGCGGGATGCGCCGTCTATTCTTGCGGCTTCGTCAAGCGACTTCGGGATAGTGTCGAAAAATCCCTTCGCGATATAGTAGCCCATGCCCGAACTTGCGGCATAGACAAGTATCAGTCCGGGGACTGCGTTCTCGCTCGTAAGACCGAACAGTTTCAGTATGAAGTATGTCGCGATCATCGACAGGAACCCCGGGAACATTCCCAGCACGAGCATCAGGTTCATAAGGAACTTGCGCCCCTTGAACCTCATCCTCGACAGCGCATACGCCACGCACAGCACTATGACTGTCTGCAATACGGCATTGAACAGCGCTATTATGAAGGTGTTCAGGTACCAGTGCCCGAAATTCGTCTTTGTGAAAAGGAAAATGAAGTTGTCGAAAGTCCACTTCCGCGGGATTATGTATGTGACCATTGAGGTTGATTCGCCGCGGAATGCCTGAAAGATAAGGTAGATGAACGGTATCAGCCATATAACGCACAGCACTGTGAGGAAAATGTAGATAATGACCCGGACTGTGCGCTCCTTGCCGGATTTGCTCCGGAATTTTTTATTCTCACTCACTGGAAATCCTCCTCATTCTTCATCGCCGGAGATACGTTGTAAACGATAAGCGAGATGACCGCAACGACTATAAACACGAGAATACCTATTACCGCCGCTATCTTGTAGTCGTTATTCGTGACAGTCAGCGTGTATAGCCATGTGATAAGCAGGTCGGTGCCTCCCGCGCCGCCTTCATACGCCATTGTCTTTGGTGCGCCCGCGGTAAGAAGGTAGATGACGTTGAAGTTGTTGATGTTCGCCGTGAAACTCGTCAGAAGGTAAGGACCCGTTACGAACAGCATATACGGCAGCGTTATCTTCGTGAACTGCCTGAATCCGGACGCGCCGTCTATTTTTGCGCTCTCGTAGAGGTCTGCGGGAATGTTCATCAGAACACCGGTAGCTATCAGCATAAGATAAGGTATGCCTACCCACAGGTTCACGACGAGCACCATTATCCGCGCCATGTCCTGCGTAGTCCAGAACTTTATTTTCTCCGTTATCCAGCCCCAATTCATCAGCACGCTGTTCACGATACCGTCATCCGCAAACATCTTCGATACGAGCAGCAGCGAAACGAACTGCGGTACCGCTATCGTCATTACGAGGATCGTCCTGAAAACTTTCTTGAACCGGATGCCCTTGCGGTTGATGCAGATAGCCACGAACATTCCGAGAAAGTAGTTCGAGAACGTTGCAATGAGCGCCCATATCAGCGTCCAGATCAGTATCTCGCGGAAGGTGTAAGCGAACTTGTCGGACCCCGACGCATCTGTCGCGAGCATCGTCTGGAAATTGTCCAGTCCCACCCAGCCGAACAGCTTATCCGGCGGCAGGTGTGAATAGTCGTAGTTGGTGAACGCTATCAGTATCATAAAGAATATCGGTATTATCGTGAATATCGTGATACCCAGCAGCGGCACGGCAAGCAGCGTCTTGTAATACTGCTCGTCGGCAAGCGACTTTATGTCGTTCCTGAAGGACTTCGGACGCACGCCCTTTTCGATGAGCTTCTGAGCCGTGTAGTTCTGCTTTATGTTTATGTACCATGTCCACAGGAAGCCTATGACTATAAAGATAGTGAGCACGCCGTGCAGTATCTTCAGACTGTTGTCCTTATAGGTCACGACTTCAAGACCGTAATCGTTGAGCGTTTTCACCGTCGCCTGCGTACCGAGGTCTTTCATGCCGGCAAGATATCCGAATCCGAACATCGACATGAACCAGATGAACAATCCTTCCATTCCGAGAAAGATGATGCCGCGCCCTATCTGTCTGCGGAAGAACTGCCCGAAGCCCATGACAAGGAAAGATACTCTCGTTTTCCAGTCGCCGTCGGCAAAAATATGCCCGATACCGGCGAAGAACCTTCCGACAGCGCACAGACATCTCCAGATGCCGAGCGGTATCTTTTTGAGGAAGTGCAGCAGGTTCCCGGGGAGCCTTGCAAAAAACTGACCTATATCGTGCAGTTTTCGTTTCGCGGGCGGGAGCCCCAGATATTCGAGTTCCGATAATTTGCTCATGTTCAGCCGTCCTTTCGTTTGTGGTGCCGGCAAGTCTGCCGTTTTCGCAATGTATAACCGTGCGTGCATTCCCGAAGAAGAACGCCGCATCCCCCGCGACCGCTTTGGAGGACACGGTCACGGAGTTTATCCTTGCAGCTATCCGTTCCGAAAACGGCGGACTGCGGGACGCTGACAGCATCCCGCCGCCTGCCTGTAAAAGTCTTACTTAGCCGCCTTTATGGAGCTTTCGAGCGCTGCAAGCAGTGTCGCATCATCTGCATCTGCGTACATACCGCTGTTGATATCGGTACCGAACGCCTTCGTGAGATCCCAGTAAGCGTTGGGGTACTGACCCTGACCGGGGCAGAATACGAGCTGCTCTGCAAGTGCCGCAAGAGCTTCGTTCGCCTTTACCTCGTCGGAAGCCTGAGCGTTCTTGTTGGAGGGACCCCAGCCCTTTTCCTCAAATCTTACGAGCTGCATCTCTTCGGAAGTGATGTAGTCCGCAACGAGGTGGCAGAATGTGAGCTTGTCGGAGTCTGTCTGAGGCTTTACGCCTATGAGTTTGAAGCCGCCGAAGCCGCTCATCTGGTAAGATTTGCCGTCAACGGTAAATGTCGGGAGCTTGGATGCGCCGAAGTTGTCGCCGAGGAAGCCCTTGACTGTGGCGTAGTCCCATGTTCCGGAAACGAGAGCACCTGCGGTGCCGCCGTCGGGATTGAAGAGGGAAGCAGCGCCGTCGGGTGCCTGCTCATAGCCCTTGCCCTTGTTCTTTGCGGTCTCTACCATTGCTTTCATTGCTGCAAGACCCTTATCGCTGCTGTAGTCACATACACAGTCGATAACGTTTCCTTCGGTATCGTAGTTGTAGTAGCACTGCGCACCTGTGCCGAAGAAGAATGCAACATCATACCATCCGGACTGGAGGTCGAAATAGATGTTCTTTCCGGCAGCCGCACATTGTGTGATGATGCCTTCGAGCGTGGAAGGATCGCTGACTACGGACTTGTCATAGTAGAGGAAGTAGCCGTTGTCGGAAGTCTCGGGGTAAGCGTAAACATCGCCGTTGAGCGTTACAGCGCCTATCGAGCCGGCATCGTTGTTGTTATTGATGTTTTCGAGGAACTTTCCGCCGGGCTTAGAGAGCGCACCTGCCGCAACAAGACGTGCGAGCTGATCCTGTGCGAAACCGAACACGTCGGCGCCCGCCTCAACGTCTGTGAGCATCTGTGTCGTTGCATCGCCTTCGCCCATTGCCGAAACAGTGATGCTGTACTTGCCGTTCCAGTCGGTCTGACCCGCGAGCCATGTGTCGAGCTTGCTCTGTGTGATCTCAACGACTTCCTCGGGAGCCCATACGGTTATGGTCTGCTTGGAACCGGAGTCGGTGTTTGCGGGAGCGGGAGCAGCGGTATCTGCGGTATCTGCGGGGGCGGCAGTGTCTTCAGCCTTTGCGTTGTCGGCGTTTGCTGCCGGAGCCTGTGTCGTTGTGGTCGTGGCGGTGTTGGAGCCGCCGCAGCCTGCGAATGATGCGATCATCACGGAAACCGCTGCTATGATCGAAAGTGTTTTTCTTCTTGTGGTCATTTGTTTGTCCTCCTGTTTTGTTGTGCAGTATCATACTGCGTGTGTTTATTTCAGGGCTTATCTGCGCCCTTATATCAAACGGATTTTTACCGCTTAATAACCGTTATTGCTCATATCGAGGGGTCATCGTCCGCGGGTGGAGCATCTCCCTTCTGCGGGTTGAGCAGGAAGTCGTCTACTGTTCCCCACGAGCCGTTACCTGACTTGACATAAACGCCGATCGTGACGCTGTCACCCTCATTCACTCTGATATCCCATACTTTCGGGTGCTGCCATACCGCGTATCCGGAAAGCTCGGCTGAGTCGGCGAGCTGGACATCATTCACGACAGCGTAGATATAGATATCCTGATCGTCGCCGCCGTCACCGCCCTGTATCGAAGCTGTGAGCGAATACGTTCCCGCGGGTATGTCGGTGACGGTCTGAAACGCGCGGAACTCCGTGCCATTCTCACCCCAGAAGTGCAGCGCGTACTCGCCTGTTACCGCGTCCAGCGCTTTCTTCTGATAATCTATCTGAGTGGTCTTGCCGTCGATGTTCTCAATGACCCACATCGAGCGTTCTTCGTCTTCAAAGCTGTAGTTCACCGCGTAGTTCGCATCGACCATCGCAACTCTGCACACAGTGTCCATGCCGCCTGCCGTACCCTTTATCGTGTAGGTCTGCGGCTCTCCGTCCGTCATTGCTTCAAGGTCAGCAGGTTCCCACTCGACATCTATTTCCTGTTCGCTGCCGTCGGTGTATATCGCTGCCGCCTTTGCGGGGAGCGCAATTGGTTCGCCGAGCTTTACCGTGAGCTCGCTGTCTTTTATCGCGTCCGGTACTATCGGCGCATCGCTGCCTGTTCTGACAAGCCCCCATGTTTTAAGCGATTCGAGCGGCTTTCCGTCGAAACCGAACATCGCCTGATTTTCCCATGAACTGCCGCCGTAGTATTTTCCCGCATCGTCGGGGTCATATTCGGCTGCATAGCTTGATGCCCAGCCTGCACCGTATTTTTCCCACAGTGCCGAGCGTTCCTCCCACGTTTCTCCGGGGACGGGCAGCCATGCGGGCTCCCACCAGAACACGCCTATGCCGCATTCGCCGGTGTTCACCACCGCTTCCACGATGTCGCGCAGTTCACGCGACTGTCCCTGCACGGTGAAGGGATACGGTTTCTCGTAGTTCACCACGTCTCCGATACTGTTGCCGCTGCCGTCGCCGTCATCGAGCGTGTAGGCGTAGGAAGTTTCGGCGACCATGACTTTCTTGCCGTACTTCTCGTTCACCTGTTTGAGCACCGAGGTGAGGTTATCGAGCGTGCCGTGCCAGTAAGGGTAGTATGAAGTTGCGAAAACATCATAGTCGAGGTGGTAATATTCCAGCTTCGACGCGTAGTTCAGCATATTGTCGGACGATTCGGGATTGGTGAAATGCACCGCCACGAGCGCCTCCGGCAGTATCTCACGCACTGCGCGCGAACCCGCATCCATAAGATAGTATATGCTCATCCATATCTTCTCGCCGGACATCCTGCCGTTCGTTTCATTTCCGAGCTGTACCATTCCTACATCCGCGCCGGCTTCTTTCAGTTTCGTGAGACAATCCTTGGTGTATTCGTAGAGCGCTTCCTTCTTCTCCTCTATCTCCATGCCGACCCACGCTTTAGGGCACATCTGCTTGGACGGGTCTGCCCAGAAGTCGGAGTAGTGGAAATCGGCGAGCAGTTTCAGTCCCGCGTCAGCCGCGCGTTTTCCTATCTTACAGGCTGTTTCGATATCGCAGTTCCCGCCGCCGTACCCGTTCCCGCCTTTATCGAACGGGTCGTTCCAGATGCGGACGCGTATGTAGTTTACGCCGGACTTTGCAAGTGTATCGAGCAGATCGTTTTCGCTGCCGTCATAGTCGTAGAACTTCACGCCGGCGTTTTCCAGCGCAATGACGCTCGATACGTCGCAGCCCATGATGAAGTCATCGGACAGACCGTCCACCTTTTTTACATAAAGGCTGTCGCTTTCGATAACGGCGGGAGGCTGTTTTACGGCATCCGTACCGGTCGATGCGGCGCTGTCCTGTTGCGCAGGACTGTCGGTCTGCGGGGAACTCTGAGCGGGTGTGCAGGACGCTGTGAGCGCAACTGCCATTGCAGCTGCAGCAGCGCATAAGGCTTTCATTTTCTTCATAAAGATCTCCTGTCGGGACGGGTTGTGCAATCGGTTGCGCAACATTTCTTTTATTCAATGATATCACAAACCCGGCACGGTGTCAATCGACATTTATTATAAATATTGTTAGTAAATTTTGTGCAATAAAACAAATAAAATGCGGATAAATCACTTTACTGCGCAACAAAACACATCTGTTGCGCAGCGTGACGGGCTGTGCGCAACCATTCCGCCCTATGTGCTCCCGGTGTCGATGTAAGCAGGTATGCTCCCCGACTGCCGCGTCATTCCGGAATATATCGGCTCCGATAAAGACAGCCCCGTACCGCTTGTGCAGTACGGGGTTCTGCTTATTCTGTTATTTCGGTTTCTGTATCGTCGGCAATCGTTTCTTCGGATAATTCTTCCTGCTGCATGATCGGAATAGGTTCCGTGTCACCGTAAACGCACTCGCCGCAGACATATATTTTCTTAACTTCGCTCGGGTCGATGCTCTCGGAAAGCATAAAGTGATAGTAAACCACAGCATTTTCAACTAACGTACCGCCCTTGTTTTCAAGGGCATCAAGGTCGATCCGGCTTCCGTCATTCATTATGAGATATGTGTCGTGCAACTCAAATGCTCCGACGCCATTCCAGTCTATTGTGAACATTACAGAGTCTCTGCATAGTGTAACGCTCTTGATATTGAATGTCTTCCCCCAATTGAAAGCGGCTTCTCTGTTTATCTCATATTCACATATCGGTGTGTCGGGCATTTCGGGTTTGACAACTAACATTCCGGCGTTCTCGTCAAGGAACGAGATATATTCCTCGTAGTCGGAATCGGCATTCCACGAAGCGTCTCTGAACCTTAATGTCAGTGGCTCCGCTGTGTCATTACTGCACATCAGGCTATTGTACATGACACTTCCGATGTAGCTTACGGTATTCCCGTTGACTTCAAGTTTATCAACTCTCGAACCATGTGTTGTATGAGGTTCGATATTGTTGTCGCCATACACTGCAATGCACGGTATATATCCGTCCTCGGGAAGTCCGTCCTTGAAAGTAACGTCATACTGCAAAACAAGAGTCATTCCATCAAACGCCAGCCAGTTGACCTTTATATCGCACTTTTCGGTCTCGGCGTGTGCATCGGTGAGCGCCTTCCTGTCCTCCTCGGGAGG
Source organism: uncultured Clostridia bacterium (assembly GCA_946183095.1). Classification (GTDB taxonomy): domain Bacteria; phylum Bacillota; class Clostridia; order Oscillospirales; family Ruminococcaceae; genus Ruminiclostridium_E. The sequence goes on from CAMHBE010000054.1 coordinate 8,654, forward strand.
AATGTAGAAGCTCTGGAAGCAGTTATCATAAGTTTCTCTTTCAAATGTCACAAACTGCTCTCCGAGTATGTTTACAGATACAACATTTCGTGTATCTATCGTCTCGTCAAACAGACCGCCGATGAAGTCGGTGCTGTTACCGTCGGTATGACCTCCCATTTTACCTTCGCTTGCCACAGAGATCTCGGAACCGTCCGCCATGATAAGCGTTATCGGAAACGGCTGCATATTCGGGCAAAGCACATTCCATGCAGGCAGGTCGATATGCTCAAAATCAATGAATACTCCGTATGCTGAAATATACAGTTTTCCCGGATATATGACCGTTCCGTCGGGAAGCGTGTATTCCGGCATTTCTTCCGAAAGATCACGGATAATAACAGGGCTGTCCGGGAACGTTTTGTGAACCGTAAAAGTGTAATTGCCGGATGCTGCGGCTTCCTTTGCCGCAATAAGATCTTCTCCTCCGGGGGAGGTGTCTGTGTTTATGAACAGTACATCAAACCTGTCATCGGCGAAGCGGTTCAGGATATGCCGCTCTATTACGACTTTGTTTCCGTCTATCGAGATGAATCTTGAATATCTCGGTTCTTTGAAGAACGGTATTTCGCCCGTTGTTTCTCTCATGTCTATAAAAGTGGGGAACTTTGACGGATAATTGGTGACCTCCTCAGGATATGTCAGCTCATACTTCGCTGTCAGCATAAGTCCGTCATAGCTGTAGCCGATGAAGTGTGCCTGAATATCGCCCATATCAAAGGAAATATCCGTTTCTTCAAAATACCGTTCGTCTATGCCTGACGGCGCGCAGGTAAGACCGATCTCATTATTTGCCGGTTCTTCGTCTTCCGGTCTTTCGGTAACGGCTGCTTCACTCTGCGACGGCTCGGTCATATCCTCATGATACCCCGCGCCGTTGCTGCTCCCGATACCGCCCTCTTT
>CAMHBE010000055.1 GCA_946183095.1 uncultured Clostridia bacterium
GTATAAATACCTTACGGACACCCTTTATCTCCCGCATCTTGCGCAGAATCGAGAGATACTCGGTGTGATCGACTTTCATGTTCGGGCAGGGGGTGGGGGCAAGGCACTTCTTTCCCTTGCACAGACCGCTTTTGAGCTGCTTTTCGCAGGACGGGCGGCGGAAATCCGCGGTGGGTCCACCAACATCATGTATGTAGCCTTTGAAGTTCGGAGACATTGTGAGTTCCCTCGCTTCGTTCAGTACGGACTGCTCGCTCCTTGTCTGCACGCGCCTGCCCTGATGCAGCGCAATGGAACAGAAGTTGCAGAAACCGAAACAGCCGCGGTTGTGGGTAATGGAGAATTCCACCTCGCGGATAGACGGAACGCCGCCCTCCTTTTCGTACATGGGGTGATATGCCCGCATATACGGCAGCTCGTAGGCGTAGTCGAACTCCGACTGCGTAAGGCTGCGCTGCGGCGGGTTCTGCACCAGCATCATGTCACCGTGGCGCTGGACGATAGTACGACCATAGATCTCGTCCTGCTCGTCGTACTGCTTGCGGCAGGCTTTCGCGTAGGCTTTCTTGTTGTCGCGCACTATCTCGAAGCTGTCGCACTGCACCGCGCCGACGGGGGTGTTTATGGGTTCGGTGAGGTAGCACGTTCCGCGGATATCGTGCATATCGCGGAGTTTGTCACCCGCCTTGAAACGGTTCCATATCTCGGTGACGGTAAGCTCTCCCATTCCGTACATCAGCAGGTCTGCACCGCTGTCAACGAGAATAGACTGCATCACAACGTCATCCCAGTAGTCATAGTGCGCGAAACGTCGCAGAGACGCTTCAAGCCCGCCGATAGCTATTTCGGTATCGGGAAAAAGACGTTTCAGGTTACGGCAATATGTGATGACCGCGCGGTCGGGACGTCTGCCGCCCTTGCCGCCCGCGCTGTACGCGTCGTCGTTGCGCTTTTTAAGTGCGACGGTGTAGTTCGATACCATGCTGTCGATGTTCCCGCCCGTGACCATGAAGGCGTATTTGGGAGTGCCGAGACGAGTGTAGTCCGCATCGGTCAAAGGCTGTGCGATCATACCCACCGAACAGCCGAAGCTTTCGAGCATACGGGAGATTATAGCAATACCAAAAGACGGGTGATCGACGTATGCGTCACCCGTTATACAGATAAAATCGAGCTGTGATATCCCACGTTCTCTCAGATCTTTCTGAGAAACCGGAAGAAAAGGCATGATATATACCTCCTGAAATCTGCTCCTTCTGAACGGTCGTGCAGACTTGCGGCGCTCGCCACCCTCGGGGCGGATAAAAAGCAAGACTGTAAGTTTAACATCTTAACGCTTTCGCTTCCTTTGTCGTACAAAGGAAGTAGGTCGGGAGTCTGAGGGGAGGACAAAGTCCTGCCCTCATGCGCGTATGCGCCGGCTCAAGCGTAAGCGACCTCTTATATCTTGGCGATGTCTTCCTCGCTGAGCAGCTTGCAGCCCGCTTCGGTGAGCGCGGTAACTGCCTTGTCGTTGCTGTCAACACGCAGGATAAGGCAGGCTGTGCCCTGTTCGGGATTGAGGAACGCTGCGTACATATATTCGACGCTGATGTTGTCATTATAAAGCGTTTTCATGATAGCCGCCATGCTGCCGGGCTTATCGTCGGCGATGACTGCGATAACGTTTGCCGAGGACGCGATGAAATCCCTCTCTTTGAGAGCCGCTACCGCCTTGTCGGTATCGTTCACGATGATGCGCATGATGCCGAAATCCTTTGTGTCGGCGATAGAAACGGCACGGATATTGATGCCTGCTTCCGCAAGAGCCTGGGTCACTGCGCAGAGACGACCGGGTCTGTTTTCAACGAATACTGATAACTGCTTGACTGTCATTGTATTTTCCTCCCTTTATCACACAAGCTTGCGCTTGTCGATCACACGAACTGCTTTGCCCTCGGAGCGCGGTATGGACTTAGGCTCGACGAGGGATATTTTAGCTTTTATGCCGAGTATCTGCACGATGTCGGCGCTGAGCTTCCTTTCAAGTGCGGAGACATCCCTGATAGTATCGCTGAACATATCGGGCGAGAGTTCCACCTTTATCTCGAACGTGTCGGAATTGCCTACCCTGTCAACAACTATCTGATAGTTCGGTGTAGCGTTGAAATCTTTGAGCAGGACTGTCTCTATCTGCGACGGGAATACGTTCACGCCCTTGATGATGAGCATATCGTCGCTTCTGCCCATGGGTTTGCTCATCTTCACGAGAGTTCTGCCGCAGGAGCACTTTCCGCGCGAGAGCACGCATATATCACGCGTTCTGTATCTGAGCAGCGGGAAAGCCTCCTTTGTGATGCTGGTGAACACGAGTTCTCCCTTGCTGCCATCGGGGAGCGTCTCACCCGTATCGGGGTCGATTATCTCGGCGATGAAGTTATCCTCGTTTATGTGCATACCGTGCTGTTCCTCGCACTCGAACGCAACGCCGGGACCGCTCGTTTCGGTAAGTCCGTAGATATCGTAAGCCTTGATGCCGAGGGACTCCTCTATCTGCTTGCGCATCTCCTCAGTCCACGGCTCCGCACCGAAGATACCCGCTTTCAGCTTGATATCGTCGGGGGTGTAGCCCATTTCGTGCAGCGTCTCGCCTATGTAGGCGGCATAAGACGGTGTGCAGCAAAGGATAGTCGCGCCGAGATCTATCATGAACTGTATCTGACGCTCGGTATTGCCCGACGACATCGGGAGAGTGAGACATCCGACCTTGTGGGAACCGCCGTGCAGTCCCGCACCGCCTGTGAACAGTCCGTAGCCGTATGCCACCTGACATATATCGTCCTTTGTGCCGCCGGCAGCGGTTATGGCTCTTGCAACGCAGTCCTCCCACATATCAACGTCGTTCTGCGTGTAGAACGCCACCACGCGCTTTCCGGTAGTTCCGCTCGTGGACTGTATGCGAACGCACTCCGAAAGGGGCTTTGCAAGCAGACCGTAGGGGTACCCCTCACGCAGATCGGCTTTGCTCAGGAAAGGCAGCTTGTGCAGATCTTCGATGCCCTTGATGTCGTCCGGTGTAACGCCCTTTTCTTCCATTTTCTTCCGGTAATACGGAACGTTGTCCCAGACGTGCTTCACCTGCTTTACGAGCCTTTCGCTCTGCAGCGCACGCATCTCGTCACGATCCATACACTCGATCTTTTCATTCCAGTATCTTTTTGACATTTATGTGTCCTCCTTGTGAGTTGCCCTTCCCCACAGCATTGTTTTCATAAATATATTTAACGTAATGATTATACCACAGTGTATCCCAAAAGTCAAGCAAATTTGTGCAACATCACTATATTTTCACACTTATTCTACATTTTTACTTACCGTGCAGCCCTTCCGAAAAGTAAAATTGACGAATAAACGGGAAAATTGCACAAAATCCGTGAAATTGCACAAATCATCTTGATTTATACTTTCTTTTATGTTATAATAGCAATATATACTTATAAATAAATACCCGGGGAGGTATCTATGAAAAATATATTCAAAAGACTCGGAACACAGATAATATTTCTGTCGGTCGTGGCTATCGCGCTCACCGCAGCAGCAATACTTATGATATCAGTCATGATGTTCGGGCATTACAACGACGGTGTGCTCGTAAAGCGCGCACAGGTCAGCGTGAACATACTCCAGAACGAGGTGCAGGAACGCTCTTCCGTAATAAATTCGGATTTCATCAACTGGTCGGGGCAGTCGAGCTTCGTCAGCGCAATGACCTTCGGGCAGACCGCTTATTTTGAAAAGGAATGGCAGGCATTGAAGCATTACGACGGTGACTTCTGCGCCCTTTCGTATTCCAACGGAAATCTTCTCTACAATTCGGAAAATTACCCGCTCACGACCCTCGACCTCGGCGCAGTCGCAAGAGGTGAGGCATCTTACAGCGGCGTAACGCTCCGCGACGGTGTGCTCTGCGTGATAAAAGCAGCTCAGGTCTCCGCAAACGGCGTTTCCTGCGGACTTATAATCGGCTTCAGGCTGGATTCCGCCGACTGGCTGGACGGCATCAAGAAGCTCACAGAATGCGACCTCACCATATTCAACGGAAATACAAGATACTCCACAACTATCGTTGACCCGTCTTCGGGACAGCGCGTGATCGGTACGGCAATGGCGTCGAACGTCGAGAGCACCGTCATTTCCGGTCAGCAGACATACACCGGAAAAGCCGATACCGCCGGCAGACCCTACTACGTCGCATACGCACCGATGAAGGATCTCGACGGCAAGACCGTCGGAGCGTATTTCGCGGGAGACGACGCTTCGGAAGCAAACGCACAGTTCGCGGGGATCATCATCATCTCCGTGATCGCAGCGGCGGCTGCTCTGCTGATAACAGCGTTCATCGTGTTCATATTCACCCGCAAAAAAGTTATCGAGCCGATAGGTCAGGTAACCGCTATCGCAGGAGAGATAAAGGCAGGACAGCTCGGAACGAGCAGCGTTACATACAAGTTCGCGGATAACGAAGTCGGTCAGTTCGCCGAGGAACTTCGCAGCTCCAAACAGGCACTGAGCCTTTGCATAAGCGATATCGGCAATATAATGGACAAAATGGCGGGCGGCGATTTCACCGAAAAGCCCTCTGTCGAATACCCCGGCGAGATGAACTCTATCGCGAACAACATCATACGCATAGAGCGCGAATTCGGTATAACCATGAGCCGTATGGAAATGTCCTCGAACGAGGTGCTCTCCGGCTCCGACCAGATGGCGGAAGGCTCGCAGTCGCTGGCTGACGGCACCACCAAACAGGCTGCCGCGATACAGCAGATATCCGCCCGTATCTCGGACGTTTCCTCAAAGGTCGCCATGACCGCGCAGAACGCCGCAAAGCTCGGCGAGATCTCACGTCAGACCGAGGAGGAAGTCGGACATCAGGACAGCTCCATCACCAACATGGTGAGCGCTATGGACGAGATAAGCAGCACTTCCAACGAGATAGGCAAGATCATCAAGACTATCGAGGATATCTCATTCCAGACAAATATCCTTGCGCTGAACGCAGCTGTTGAGGCTGCAAGAGCAGGCGACGCCGGCAAGGGCTTCGCGGTCGTAGCCGACGAAGTAAGGAACCTCGCGAACAAGAGCGCAGAGGCTGCAAAGAGCACAACAAACCTTATCAACGCGGCTATACAGGCTGTCGAAAAGGGTTCGCGCATTGCCGGCGAGACTGCCGATTCCATGAAGAAGGTCAAGGAAAAGACCGCCGAGACCGCCGGACTTATCACGCTGATAGAGAACGCGAGCGAAGAGCAGACCGACGCTATTACACAGATAAATTCCGGTATAGAGCAGATATCACAGGTCGTTCAGATGAACTCCGCGACCGCCGAGGAGACTGCCGCGTCGTGTCAGGAACTCAGCGGACAGTCAAGGCTGCTGAAGGAGCAGGTGGCAAGATTCAAGATAGAGAGCTGACAGGGGAAGTGTCGATATGGGTGCGATTTTCAGCAATTTTTTCGGATTTGATATACTGATCTTCATTGCCGCGCTGTTCAACGGCTTCATCTATTATATTGTCAGAAAGACATCCGAAAAGCTGCGCTCGATGATGACCCACAAGATATATGTGCCGCATTTCAGAGTCTCCCGCAAGGAGACCGACGATGAAGTCGCGGCTCTGCGCGAGGAAGAGGTCCTCGAAATGCGCGACAGGTCGGGGCGCTACTACTCCCTGTTCATCAACATCACGGCGATATTCCCGCTTCTCGGCATTCTCGGCACAGTCGTGTCGCTCCTCGGACTGGTTTCGGATATGTCGAACGTTACGGGCAATTTCTACGGTGCGCTCACCTCGACTTTCTGGGGACTTATCTTCGCGATAATCTTCAAGTTCCTCGACGGAATGATAGCGCCGCAGATAGAGACGAACGAAAAGAGCGTGCAGCTCTACCTTGACCGCTACTCACAGGCGGAACGAAGGGAAAACGGGGATATCTCCCCCGAAACACAGCTCCCGGCGGCTGACGATGCGGAACCTGCGGAAGATACCGAAACAGACACAATACCCGAACACACCGAATACAAGGCAAACGACGCGGTATTCCTCAAAAAGCCCGCAGAAGAACCGCAAAAGTCCGGCAATGAAACTAAAAATGCAGATGCTATAGTCGTTCCCGACGAGCACGTTCAGATACTGACCTCTCCGTTCAGCGGCGGTGACAGCGAATGAGAAACAAGGGCATAATCATAGAACTCACGGCGCTGCTCGACGTTATCCTGATAATGCTGTTCTGGGTAATGCTCAACATGGACAGGGAAACGGAGAAGATAAAGACCGATGCCGCGGAGAAGGCTGCCGAATATGAGCAGAGCGCGGCGGTCATGGCGGAACAGCTCGACGAAGCGCGGGAGCAGTACGACGAGATGCAGGAACGCTATCTTGATGTGCAGTCGCGGTTCGAGCAGTACATAGAAGAAAACTCCGATGCCAACGCAGCAGCCGCCATAAAAGCAGTAGAGGAACTTGCGCAGGGCAACGCCTTCACGATAAGCCTGACGAACGGCGAATACCTTATCTGCCGTGACAGCGATATCCTCGCACGCGCTCCCATCGGTGAAACTTCCTCTGACATTTCGGGGAGCGTGATAGCCGCGCTGAACAAAGCGGGTTATGAAAATGACGATGTCATCACCTGCGTGTTCGTGTACGGCAAAGCCTCCCGCATAAACGACATAAACCGTATGCGCGCCGCAGAGGAAAAGATCAGCAAGTTATATGACAATTTCTATTGTTCATATATAAAAGTTCCGTATTGATGCAAAAGGAGAATTACCATGTCAAAAGATCTGGAAAAGGAAAACAAGAAACTCAAGAAGAAAGCAAAAAGAAGCGGCAAGCTTGCTCTCATCCTGCTGCTGATACTGCTCATCATCCTCCTGATATTCCTGCTGTTCAAGCCTTTCGGCTTCGGAATGGGATTGCTCAGCAACGGCACAGGCGGCAGCGCTCCCGGCGGCTCCGCACAGGCGGAAACTTCCGTATCCGCACAGGCTGCCGATACCACCGCACCCGCAGAAAATGACGCTGAACAGATATCCTATATCGACGTGACGATAAAGGATGCCGCCTACATCTGCGACGGCGAAGAAATAACGCTCGACGACCTTATTGCCCGTATCACCGCGCGAAACATGAACACGATAGTGCGTCTGCACAACGACAACGGTATCATCGACGCTTACGACAAGCTGACAGCCGCGCTCGAACAGAACAGCATCCCGTTTGAGAAAGACTCCTCCTTCGATGTAGAGTAAGCGGAGACTGCGCGTTCACTGCCCGATGCAGAGCCTTAACCGCCAAAGGTGCATACGAGACGCGTTTACCAAAGGAAAAAGCAAAAAGACCTCAACTATCCGTTATCCGATAGTTAAGGTCTTTTTGCTTTCTATAAAGTCTTATCATTCGGGTGCAGCGCCGCGCTGCCGCCGGGGTCAAGGGGCGGCGTCAGCGCCCTTGCGGGGGCGGGCGGTGCCCGCAGTATCCGTCATCACTCGCTTATATACTTTATCGCTGCTGTTGCTGCAACTGCACCGTCGGCGGCTGCGGTAACGAGCTGACGGACGGACTTTACGCGGTTGTCACCTGCGGCGAAGATGCCGGGAACGTTGGTGAGGCAGTCCTCGCCCGCCTCGATGTAACCTGAGTCGTCGAGCCTGATGAGCTGCGCGAAATTCTGATTTTCGGGAATGCGTCCGACTGCAACAAACAGACCGTTCAGCTCTATCGTGCTCACCTCGCCGGTGTTCCTGTCGGTAACTTCTATGCTCGTGAGACGCTTGTCCGCGTTCAGCTTCGTCACAGTGCTGTTGTAGATGAACTTCACATTGCTGCGCTGTTTCAGAGCGTTCACAGTTGCTTCATCGCCGCGGAACGCGTCACGGCGGTGTATCAGATATACCGTCTCCGCAAGATCGGACAGGTAGAGCGCATCTTCAAGCGCCGTGTTCCCGCCGCCTACGACAGCTACAGTCTTTTTGCGGTAGAATGCACCGTCACAGGTCGCACAGTAGGATATGCCCCTGCCGACGAGCTGCTCCTCGCCCTCGACACCGAGTTTGCGGTTCTCCGAGCCTGTCGCGATTATAACCGCTTTCGCGGTGTAGGTGTTGTCGGGCGTTACGACAGTCTTTTCGGCACCGTCCTTTATCTCCGTCACCTTTTCAAATACTATCTCCGCGCCCAGTGCGGTTGCCTGCTCGTATATCTTGTTTGCAAAATCAAGCCCCGATATGTGCGCCGCTGCCGGGTAATTCTCTATGTCAGGGGTGTTGATTATCTGTCCGCCGTAGGTCATGGCTTCAAGCACCAGCACCGTCTTCGATGCACGGCGGGCATATATCGCGGCGGTAAGACCCGCGGGACCCGCTCCGACGATTATTATGTCGTACATATCAGCCTCCTATGAACTTCACGATCTCGGGCTTCGGCTTGAATCCTACGCTGCGGGATGCTTCCTTGCCGCCCTTGAACAGCACGAGACAGGGAATGCTCGAAACGTTGTAGTCGTATGCGATATCGTCCTCATCGTCAATATTTATCGAAACGAACTTAACTTCCGGATGCTCGTCGGCAAGCCCCTCTATCACTGGCTTGAGCATCTGGCAGGGTCCGCACCATTCCGCGTTGAAATCGGCAACTACCGGCTTGTCGGACTTCAATACTTCGCTCTCGAAATTTTCCTTTGTTATTTGAATCACACTCATGATATTTTCTCCTTCTCAATGTTATTCAGTATCTTGCGGATGATCGTACCGAGCTGTGAACATTCGTCGCTGTCCAGCCCGATACACTCCTCCATTTTTACGGGAACAGCCATGACCTTGTCCTGCAAGGCGCACCCCCTGTCGGTGAGCGCTATCGAAAGACTGCGTTCATCGTCATGCGAGCGCGTTCTTGTGATAAATCCCTTTGCTTCGAGTTTTTTCAGTATCGGCGTGAGAGTGCTCGGGTCGAGGAGCAATGCCGCGCTGAGCTCCTTTACATTTGAGCTTCCGATCTCCCAGAAATACTGCATCACGATATATTGTGTGTAGGTGAGGTCGAATTCATTCAGCATATCGCCGTACAGACGCGTTATCTCCTTGGCACACAGATATATCGGGAAGCAAAGCTGATTTTTCAGCCGAAGCTGTTCATGCACTTCCGGCATGGTTTTACTTCAGGAGCGCGGCGATATCTGCATCGAAACTTTCGGGCTTCGAAGTCGGGTCAAAGCGCTTTACCGCGTTGCCGTTCTTGTCAACGAGGAACTTTGTGAAATTCCACTTGATATCGTTCGGCTTTTTGCAGGTGGTGCTCATACCCTTAATAGCAGCCATTGCTGCCTTGTTCTTCATACCCTGTATCTCTTCTGTGGGCTGTGCGTCTTTGAGGTAGGTGTACAGCGGCAGCTCTGTTTCGCCGTTCACATCTATCTTCGACATCTGCTCGAACTGTGTCTGATATCTTGCGGTGCAGAACTCGTGGATCTCCTCATCGGAACCGGGAGCCTGCTTGCCGAACTGGTTGCACGGGAAGTCGAGGACTTCAAACCCCTGATCGTGGTATTT
>CAMHBE010000056.1 GCA_946183095.1 uncultured Clostridia bacterium
GATAACACTGCACCCACCTATCCAGATGCACGCGACACCGAGAGACGCAACTATCAGTATCATGGGCAGTATGAATGTGTATCCTGCTTTGAACAGGTCTGCAATGTTCAGTACAGCACCGGTCAGCAGCGGAACAAAACCGAGCGGCAGTGCTGCGAGTCCCCAGTTCTTTCTGTTTGCACGGAAAAAACCGACGATCATTACACCGAGTATTAACGATATAACAAGACACTCTCCCGCCATTTCGGCTCCCCTTTCCGATCAGAAGTGACTGCGTACTATCTCATCCGCGCGGCTGTTATTGGCAGTCACAAGATACCATACCCATTTGCCGTTCTGCGATATCACCGCGTCTTCCAGTTTATAGTATTCATCGGGTGTATAGTCTTTATACATATCTTTCTGGTACTGAAGTCTCGCCTTCATCACCGGAACGGCTTCCTCAGCATCTTCGGCAGACTCAAAGCGGAATATGCCTATCTCGTCGGGGTATGCGCCCGATGCGCAGATAGTGAAGTTGAAGTCTTCGATATCATCAACGTCGAGATCGTCGAAATAGTCGGCGAGTGTTTCTTTCTTCTTCTCGAAAGCGGATGCTATAGGTATCTCTTCGAGTATCTTTCCGGCGATACCGGAGGCTGTGACGCTCGTGTCATTGTCGCCGGTATCAGCGTCGAGTACAACATCGTTCCCGGCGGGGGCGGCTGTGGCTTTTGCGGTAGTTGTGGTGGCGGAAGCGCTGTTTCCGCCGCATCCTGCGAATGAGCAGATCATAGCTGTGAGCAGGGCTGCACATAAAACTTTCTTTTTCATTTTACTTATTTCCTTTCTTTTTTCGGGGCATCGCCCTTTATAGCTGTATGGTTTTCTGGAAGAAACTCAGCATTGTCTTATACGCCGAACCAAGGAAGTGCAGACCGTCGGCTTCCGCGTAATCAGCGGAGAAGTAGCCCGAGGAGTCCTGCAGCTTGCTGCAAAGGTCGAGATAAACGACCCCTTTATCCTCCGCCATAGTTTTGAGCAGCCTGTTGTAGCCGTTCACCATTACCATCGTTTCCTGACCGGCAGCGTCGTGTTCTTTCGTTACCGGTGGTATCGAAACGACATAAACGTAGCTTTCGGGGCAGGCATCCTTCAGTTCATCGACCAGCATACCGAGCTGTTCCGCCATGTGTGTATTGCCCATGTACGCAAGACCGTTCGAGCCTAACATGATGAATATGCGTTTCGGCTGGAGTTCCTTTGCCTTGCCGACTGCGGTACTGCCGCCGACCTTTTTGGTGCGGGCGCTCTCGGGGTTCAGACCGATCTCCGCGAACACCTGTCTGTCGGGGAAGTAGCCGTAATTCACAAGACCCGTGTAGATAGAGTCGCCGATGAAGTAGTCGTTTGCAAAGAAAGTCGGGTCGTAGTCGTTTGTTTCTATAGCTTCGAGGGGAGCATCTTCCGTTGTATCTTCGCTCTCGTCCGTATCGGCGGGAGCTTCCGTCGTTTCGGCATCTGTCGTGTCATCGGGAGCATCTGTCTCTTCAGATGATGTAACGGAAAGGGTTATCTCGGCATCCTCCGTGGGTATCGCGGTAGTTATGGGGGTCGTGGTTATCACGGCGGACACGGCAGTTTCCTGATCCATGTTCGAGACATTCGTGTCTTCGAGCTTGCCGGTCATATAGAGGTAGATCAGCAGTATGAGCACGATGAACACTGCGACGATCAGTATATTCAGAATGACTATGGACAGTGAGATAACATCCACTTTATTTTTTTTAGCCATTACTCAGCTTCCTTTCGCGGGCATGATCCCGTTTTGCCTTGACGGCGTTATTTTTTATTATACTATAATTTTCCGTATTTATCAATAGTTTTTTGCAATTTTCTGTCATTTTCATCAAAAAACAGCGCCCGCGCCTATAAAATATCAACACAATAATAAAGGGTTGACACGAAACGGCGTTCGTGATATACTGAGATCACAGATTTTTCACCTGACGAGAACGTGTCCCCGCGTAGAGATCGTCATCAGAGGAGAAAATATCAAGTTTGCGGTATATGGTGAACTCGGTATTATCAAGAAAAGAAGGTTCTGCACAGCATGGCAGATAGATGAAGGTACTTCAACCGCACGTTTTATCAGCGGATATATGAAAGGACGGTGATAATATGTTTTCTTTGGGAGAATATGTTGAAATAATCGAAAGCGGAAAGATCGGTGAGATAGTTGATATTTCCGGCGGCGAACCGCCAACATACGCAGTTGAGTGGGAAGACGGAGACAGCTGGGATATCTCCATTTTCTTTGCCGAAGACCTGAAAAAAAGACCGGAAGTCAAGACCGCCTGAACCCCGCACGCTGTCAAATACCGTTTTGTATGAGGATACAAAACGGTATTTTTCTTTTATATTTATCAGTTTTGGAGCCCGTGTTCCTTCATGTGTTTCTTTATAGCCTGGAAGGTCTTGTCGCTTATGACGTGCTCTATGCGGCAGGCATCTTCGGACGCAGTATCTTCATCGACACCTATTCCGACGAACAGAGCGGTGAGGACTTTGTGGCGTTCGTAGATCTTTTCGGCTATCTCGTGCCCCACATCGGTGAGCGTGATATAGCCGTTTCCGTCGATAGAGAGATACCCGCCGTTTTCGAGCAGATGTATCGCGCGGCTTATGCTGGGCTTTGAAAATCCCATTTCCTCACAGATATCTATAGACCGCACATCATTCTTCTTCTCGGAAAGAATGAGTATCGTCTCAAGGTACATTTCTCCTGATTCCTGCAGTGTCATTTTAGCTTCCTCCTTTTCCGGAAACGGTCATGTTATCACACAATACCTGTACGCTCGGCACTTATTATGCCCGGTATCTTGCATATTCTGCCGATAAGGGCGTTCAGCTGTTCCACGCTTGCGACCTCCACGGTAACGATGATATTGCCGTTGCCGTTTTTGAGGTTGTGTGCGGTGATATGCCGTATCGGCAGTCTGCTCGCGGCTATGGCTGCCGTAACATCCGCGATAAGCGCGGTGCGGTCTTCACCGATTATATCGAGCGTAGCGTTATAGCTCTCGTTATGGCTGCCGCCTGCCCATGCCACCTTTATCCAGCGTTCCTTGTCGGTAGGGGGGGAGTTGAGCACGTTCACGCAGTCCTTCTTGTGTACGGAAACTCCGTAACCGCGGGTGATGAAACCGATGATATCATCGCCGGGCAGGGGATTGCAGCATTTCGCGTATTTCACGAGGCAGTTGTCTATGCCTTCCACCACAACACCGCCCTTGCGGTTCTTCGATATGCTGTCGGAGAGTATGCTCTCACCGTCCGCGGGCGCAGACTTTTCTGCGCTGCGGGCATTGTACAGGTCTTTGGCGCGCTGCATTATCTTCGACAGTATGACACCGCCGTAGCCTATGGCGGCATAGAAATCCTCGGCATTGTCAAAGTGCTGGAGCCGGGCGAGTTCCTCGATGAACTCCGGGGTGGGTATCATGTTGTTCCGGCGGAATTCCAGCTCGATAGAAGCCATTCCCTCGGTGATATTCTCCTCGCGGCACTCATGCTTGAACCACGAGCGTATCTTTGCGCGGGCTTCGGAGGTCTTTGCGATCTCCAGCCAGTTGCGGTTCGGCCCCGCGTTCGATGAAGTGATTATCTCTACGATATCGCCGGTCTTCAGCTGATAGTCGAATCGCATCATCTTGCCGCCGACCTTCGCGCCGGTCATCTTGTTCCCGACCTGCGTGTGTATCGCGTAAGCGAAGTCTATCAGCGTCGAACCTGCCGGGAGCGTTACCACGTCGCCCTTGGGGGTGAACACATACACATCGTCCGGCGCGAGATCGACCTTTATCGCGTCCGCTATCTGTTCGATATCGTCGGAATCCTGCTGCTGTTCGAGGATATGTCTTATCCAGTCGAAGCGCTTTTCGCCCGACACTTTTCCGCTGATGCCCGCTTTGTACTTCCAGTGCGCGGCGACACCGTACTGTGCGGTGTTGTGCATCTCGTAGGTGCGTATCTGCACTTCAAAAGGTATGCCCTCTCTGCCTATGACGGTGGTGTGGAGCGACTGGTAGCGGTTGGGCTTGGGAGTGGCGATATAGTCCTTGAAGCGGTAGGGGATAGGCTTGAAGATATCGTGGATGATACCGAGTACGTTATAACATTCTATTACCGTCTGCACGATGACGCGCACTGCGTAGATATCGTATATCTCATCGAAGCTCTTGCCCTTTACATATACCTTTTTATAAATGCTGTACACGCTCTTCACGCGTCCCTCGATCGTGGGCGGCGGCTGGATATCGCTGATGCGTCCGCGGATGCGCTCCTTGATTGTATCTATGAACGTATCGCGCTGCTCCTTGTGCTTGTCGAGCATATCCTCTATCATCTTTGAGCCGTAGGGGTCGAGGATCCTTATGGAGATGTCCTCCATTTCCTCTTTGACGGCGCTCATACCGAGACGGTGCGCGATAGGCGCGTAGAAGTTCATTGTCTCAAGAGCCTTCTTGCGCTGTTTCTCCGGCGGGCGGTACATTATGGTACGCATATTGTGCAGTCTGTCGGCGAGCTTGATGATGATAACGCGGATATCCTTTGACATTGCAATAAGTATCTTGCGTATATTTTCTGCCTGCTGCTCCTCTTTGGTGGTGTTGAGGGGTATCTGACCTATCTTTGTAACGCCGTCAACGAGGTTGGCGACATCGTTCCCGAACTTTTTCTGCAAAGTTTCGAGCTTCACGTCGGTATCTTCCACCACATCATGCAGCAGTGCGGCGCAGATGGTGTCGGTATCCATGCAGAATTCCAGCAGGATGCAGGCTACCGCTATCGGGTGAGTGATATACGGCTCGCCCGAGCTTCTTTTTACGCCTGCGTGAGCGGCATTTGCGACTTCGTATGCCTCGGTTATCTTATCGAGGTCATAGGGTTTCTCGCTTTCTTTTATTTTTTCTGTCAGATATTCTATCGTATATAGCATCAGATCAGCTCCTTTTCGGGTATCTGAACAATACGGTGCAGCGCGTCGCTGCCGCCGGGGTCCCGGGGTCGGCGAAAGACCACGGGCGGGTGCGGGCGGTGCCCGCAGTCTCCGACGAAACTACACCGCCGGGAACACGGCTCACTCGTCGTCGGGTTCGCTCTCGTCGCCGTTATAGACCACCTTGAGCAGCTTGTCCGCGATAGCCGTTATCAGGTTCTTGTACTGTAATTTTTCTATCCAGTTCTTCGGGAAGCCCTGTGAACCGAAGTAAGCGCCGAGCATTGCGCCGGTCATGGAAGCGCAGGTATCGCTGGCACCGTCGTGGTTCGCCGCAAGCTGTATCGCATGGCGGGGGCTGTCGCAGTGCAGTACCGCGCAGTAAACGGCAATGGCAAGCGCCTCGTATGCTTCAAAGCCGTACCCCATTTTCTTGACAGCCGAAAGGGGATCCACTTCCTCGTTGTGTACGAGGTCGAGGGAGTATTGCAGTGTCTTTTTGAGCACTTCGCCGTCCGCAACTCCGTCGAGCAGCTTTATTATCGTATTCACGGCATCCTCTATCTCCGCGCCGTTCACTATCTCCGCTATCATTGCGGCGTAGCAGCCTGCCGAGATGTATGCCATGGGGTTGCCGTGGGTTATCGCGCCGGCTCTGCATCCCATGTCGAAGGCTTTCTTCGTGTCATTGTAGAAATACAGCCCGATAGGTGCGGAGCGCTTTACCGCGCCGTTATCCTTGTTGTCGTTTATGCGGCGCTCGGGAGTACCGTAGGACATATTCCTTATTTTCAGCAGAGCGTCTATGTTCTTTGTATCGGCGGTGCGCTTCTTGTACAGCCCCTTTGCTTTGAGCAGACGGAGCTTGTACGCGTTCTGCGACTGGTCGAACAGCCACGCGTATTCCTTGCCTGCAACCGTCTTTGTCTGCGTGTACAGCCACACCTGATATGCAAGGAAGATGTAATCCTCATAGTTCACCTGACCGTCATCCGCACCCGCGCTGTGTGCCCAGAGCAGACCGTCCGCGGTGAACAGCGTGAGCTGTGTGTCGTCGGTAAAAAGCGCCGTTCCCGTACGTTTGCTGACCGCAAGGTCAAGGCACCCCTTCTTCTCAAATCTCTCACAGATAGCGTCGTAGTCCATGAGTTCGATAGGATAGCCGAACGCGTCTCCTATCGCTCCACCGAGCATGACCCCCTTGAAGCGGTCGTCAAGATATACTTCGCTCATTGTTGTTTCATCCTTTCCTTTTTGAGTTTCCTCATTGTTTTTCTGTCATATATGGTCTTTGAAATGACCATTGTGTTACCTGCACGATACATCCGTTCGAGGTAATCGTAGTAGATGCCGGGCGATGCTATCCCGGAAATGCACACTATGTCAGTTCCCGCCTTTCCGAGAACGGTGTCGGTAAGCAGCACGCAGTTCGTGCTGAGTATCGAGTAAGTACGGAATTTTCCCTTGCTGAACTTCCTGAACTGTGCGCCGGTCCCCCGCCATAGGTCGCTGCAGTAATCATGATACGCGCTCTGCTTCACGTTTTCCATGCCCTGTTCTTCGATAGCTTTCCGCAGCGGCGGTATCCACGGCACGCTGTCGTCCTTTATACGCCGCACTTCTTCGCGCACTGCTCCGATCTGCTCGTCCGTCAGCCTTAACCCGTAGGAAAATACGATCTGCCTGTCATGCGTAACGGAGAAATCAATATATGTCTCCTTGTCCGACGTGAACAGCACCCCGTCGCCGAGTACGCCGAACAGCCTGTGTGAAGCCATGTCGTGGTTGCCGTAGGATATCACCTCTCCGTCGAAATACAGGTCGAGGTGTCCTATCCGCCCCGCGCCGTAATCGGAAACGTGTACCATTATCTCTATGTCTGGCGGCGTATCGTCCTTTTCGTGCGTCCTGAGCTGCGGCAGCTCATCGTTTGCCGATATATATTCATTGATATAGCGCAGTGTCCCCAGCGGCATGAAGGTCGTGACGAACACCGGCGGTGATATGCGGATATGCCGTTTGAGGTCGTTCTTCACCCTCGGGGGTATGACCAGCGAGATAAAGTCGGAGATCATCTCCGTTCCCAGCAGCAGCGAGTAAATGCCCGTCAGGATAAAGAAAACATCATATCTGTGCCTGTTGCCGAGCAGCAGCAGCGCGAATACGAGGTAAAATACGAAAGCGATGAGATCGGTGTAATGTCCCGGGGAATGCCCTGTCTTTGCGATGATGAAATCCAGCAGTTTCGATGCCCCGTTGAAAAGAAGGTACGCACACAGCACATAGATGACAAGGCGCAGTGTAAGTTCCGGCAGCGTAACTACGGCTATGCTCCCCGCTATATTGAACAGCGCGGTTATCAGTTTTTCTTTCCTTCGCTTTTCTCCGAGCCGTCCGCGGTGAGCGATGAACCCGAAAAGGTTACGCGCGCCGTGTATGAGCAGCATGGCAGCCGCCAAATATGCGAGATAATTCAGAAGCAGCGTCCTTGCGCTCAGAATAACGATGCCGAGTGCGAGCATCAGCGCGCCGAGCAGCAGAAGGACAGCTTTATACATACGATATTTCGGCATCACTATTTGTGATACTTCCCGTTATGCAGCAGCGAGAAGGCACGGTACAGCTGTTCGGCGAGCATCACTCTTGCAAGCCGGTGCGGGAATGTCATGTCCGACATACTCATTTTAAAGTCCGCTGCCGCTTTTACCTTGTCCGAAAGCCCGTAAGAACCGCCTATGATGAACACCAGTGTATTCCTGCCGCCTGCCGTCTCCCTGCCGATAAGCTCCGAGAATCTTTCGCTCGTCAGCTGTTTGCCTTCAATGCACATCGGGACAACATAACTCCCCGCCGGTATCTTTTGCAGTATCCTCTCCGCTTCCTTTTCAAGCGCCCTGTCTATCTCCGCTCCCGAAGGACTGTCCGGGAGCTTCACGGGCTCTGTCTCGCATATCTCGACCCTGCAGTAAGCGCCGAGACGTTTTTCATATTCCTCCGCCGCTTCCCTGAAATACTTCTCTTTCAGTTTCCCGACGGTTATCAGCTTTATCACCATTTTGCACGTATATTCGCCTTTCGTGTCTTACGCGCTTCAAGCTTTGCGATACGCGCTTTCTGCACCGCGTTCAGCACCACGTCCGCGATGATGAACAATGCCAGCAGTACCACACACAGCTTGAACCACCACTTGTCGAAGATGCTGTTTATCATCCTCATAGTATATTCAAAACGCGAGAGCTCTATGCCTTGCGATGCTATCAGGTTGGTAGTCCACAGCTCGTTTCCGTCCAGCGACAGCGTGAGCGTTCCCATTATCTGACCTTTTTCCACGGGAGCGACCACGGCTTCATTGTCATTTCTCTCCGCAGTTATCTTCACATCCTGCTGTATCACGGCAGGATCGAGGTCTTTCGGCAGCAGCGTCGAGAACGATCCCGACGGCTTCAGTATAACGACATCGGCATTCTCACCCATATCGACCTTCACATTCGCAACAAAGGTGTTCTCCGTCATGACCTCCACCATGTCAAATGTGCGGAATGCCCACTTGTACAGCGCTATCGTGTCCTTGAAATGACCGTTGAGCCTGTTGCCGTCGGAGTCCCTGTACGGTGCGCCGCAGGTCACGAGCATATAGTTGAAGCCGTTCTGAGACGCTGTGGAAACGAGGTTGGCGAAACCGTCATGGTACACCGTCCACGCGCCGGACGCGTCCTTTGTGTAGTATTCGCCCATACTTCCCGTTTTCATGCCCTTTGCATATTCGTAGTAGTACGGATTGCTGCTGACGTTGCTGAGCAGGGCGTTCACGTTGTATATCGAATAGGGGGCGGGATTGTACTTGTTTTCGGGCATCACATACTCATAGGTGTTGGTGATGTCGAGCAGTGCGGGGAGCGTATCATAGATATATTTTGATATAAGGTACAGGTCGTAGGGAGTGGAATAGTTGTCCTCCTGCCAGAGACCGTGTGTATTGCCGAAATGTGTGTTGGTGCAGCCTATCTCCTTGGCTTTTTTGTTCATCATCGCGACGAAATTCTCGATCTTTCCTCCGCCGATGTTGTAGCCGATGACGTTTCCCGCCTCGCATCCGGACGCTATCAGCAGTCCGTAAAGGCAGTCCTTCATGGTGAGGTTTGTCTGACCCACGGCGAGACCGCAGTTGCTTGCGCCCTCCTTGTTCGGGTCGGGGTTGCCCCAGAACTCGTCTGTCGCATCATAAGTCACTTCCATAGGCATAGACAGGTCGGAGCAGTTCTCATAAGCGACGATGGCGGTCATGAGCTTGGTTATCGAGGCGGGGTAGCATTTTTCGTTCTCGTTCTTTGCGGCGATCACGGTGCCGAGGTCAAGATTGACCATATAATACCCCGAACTGTACAGGTCGATGTCCGGAGTGAATGCGGCATCAGCTTTTATATCAAATAAAGTTCCCGGTATTAGTGTAAAAATCAACAGAAATGACATAAAGAAAGCCGGAATTTTTATATTTCGCATATAGACAAAACCACCTTTTTGATATATAATATATAAAGACAGGCAAGACAGCTTCCGGAATGTATAATATAGTATTATA
>CAMHBE010000057.1 GCA_946183095.1 uncultured Clostridia bacterium
ATCATCTTCTTTTACTTCTCTTGCGCTTTTTGTCCCTCTTTGCAAGGAACACACACGCTGCCGCACCTGCGGGGATAACGAGCCAGCCGGCAAGTCCCGTATGCGGGTTCGCGGGTCTGGTATCGCCGTTTATAAGCGGTACATCGTCGTTGCCGGACGGACGCGGGTAACTGCTGTTGTCGGGTCTTGTGTAATTTCCCGCAGGCTGCAATACCGTTTCCGGCTGCTTCAGATTTGTCAGATCAACAAACATATACGGCGAGAAGGAGTTGGCGCGGAAATGTACTTTTCTTACACCGTCATCCGATATAACGATGCTGTCTATAGGCTCCGGAACGCCGTCCTGAACGTGATAAACCGCGATATCGCCTGTCTCGTCCGACATGGATGCCGGCACCGGGACATACAGGTCGATGTAGCCGTTATTACGCAGGTAATGTATGTACTGACCTGTCGCCGTGTCATAAACGCTGATATCGAAGGCGTAGCTGTTGTGGTCGGAGAGCCTGAGCGTTCTCAGCGCAGTCTCGGCGCTCCTGTCGGCTTCTTCTGTATTTCTGATATAGATTATGGTATCTCCGCCGAAGAAGCTGGAGAACGTCTTTGCCCTGAGTCTGCCGTTGTTTACGCCGGAAAGCTCCGATGTGAGCTTTATGTCGGGTCTTCTGCCGGGGTCAATGGTCATACCGTCCTCGTCGTCGGGGTCGATATCCATTTCATCGGGGAGATCGTCGATCAACGGCTGCTCGTTGTTATTGTTAGTGTTATTGCTGCCGCCGTTGTTGTTGTTATTTCCGCCGTTATTGTTTCCGCCGCCGCTGTTATTGCCGCCATTGTTGTTTCCGCCGCCGTTGTTATTGTTACCGTTATTGCCGGGGTACGGATCGTTCGGCCACGGATAGTAATAGCCGCCGTTGTATGATCCGTTCGATACCGTGAGATACGCTGTATTTGTCGCGGGTATCCACAGGTCGTTATAGTCGCTGTCGCGCAGAGTTGCGCTGACAAGATCGAACAGATATCTGCCGTATGTGGCGTTCGCCCTGACTTTCAGTGTTGCGCTGAACGATGCGCCGCGGGTAAGGTCGATGCCGTAATAATTGTTGAGCGAAAGAGTAAGATAACCCGAGTTGTAGCCTGTGGATATACCGGTAAAATAGGAATCCCACGAAACGACATCAAATACCGACGTGTTGTAGCCGATCGTTATCGCACCGCCGGTCGCATAGGCCGCGATCGCGGGTACATTGACATATACTGTGACAAGGTCGCCGGGAACTGCATACAGTCTCGAAAGGCTTATACCGCCGCCCCTTACGGGATAATCGCTGCTCGGAGTCGGGGTCGTGCCGCCGCCCGAAGACTTTGTAACTTCTATGCTGTCAACTATGCTGTCGGGATCCCAGAGATACTCGGGAGTGACAGAGCCATTCGGGATGCCGTAAATGTTGGAATACACAAGGTTAAAGTCATACCAGTCAAGCACGGCATCGCTCTTTGCCTGCATCTTCGCTGTCAGAGTGATAGCCGAAGTTATCTGCGCTTCTCCCTTTTTCAGTGCAAGTGTGATATATCCGAGGTCGTTGTCCTTTGCCGCAGTCGTGTTCTTCGTATCGGAAGTCGATACCGACTTGCAGGTGAAGTTGTCATTGTCAAATGCGACCAGCACGTCAATATCGCTGACATAAGCGTTCAGACGGGGTATTGTCACCGTCAGGTCGAAAGTTCCCGAACGCTTGACGGAAGTAGACTTGATGTTGATACCGCCGTCGGTCATGGGATAATCGCCGCCGGGTGTGGGGGTAGTACCGGTCGTCACGTTCACTGTATCGCTGTAAGAGGTGGGGCTCCACACTATATCTCCCGCGGTACCGCCGACGGAAGTAAACTCGCCGGGGTAGAGGGAGAATGTGTAAAGACCGCTTGCCGTAGTCTTGGAAGTAAATGTCGCCGTGAAGGTTATCGGACTGTTCAGAGATACCGTCTGACCGCTCCTGAGACTGAACGCGAAACCGCTGCCGGTCGATGTGAACGCCGAAGATGAGCTTATGAGCGATGTCGTATCGAGCGTGAAAGCACTTGTGTCGTACTGCACATTGAACGAAGCACTGCTTGCGCTGACATCGCCTATCGCAGGGATAGTCACCGTAACGGTAACGGGTCTGCCGGCTCTTACCGACTCAGGCAGTGCAATGATACTGCCGTCGGTGCTGTAATAACTGATCTTGCTGCTGACGATAGTAACTGTCTTTGTGCATTCGCTCGCTGCGGGTCCCCACAGGTTTATGTCGGGGTTCTGCGCCGTCTTGGACTTGTACATTATGCTGTGCGGCGAAAGAATAAAATCGTGATGTGAACCCTCCGTCGCATTTTCGCTTGCAGTCACATAGAGCGTGAGCGTCGCGCCGTTTATAGTAAGACGTGATGTGTCCGACTTCTTTCTCAGTGTTATCGGGTCGGAGTTGATATCCACAACAACGTTCTGCGTATCTATCCCGGTAAGCTCCCACCTTGTTACCGTGAACACATCACTGTCATAATCAACGCCGATATCGATGCTGTCGGCGCCGAGTGTAAGTTTGGGGATATTTACGCAGACCTTGAAATCCTTCTCTCCTTGACGGACTTTTTCGGGTGCGGTAAGACCGCCGCCCGTAGCTGCAAAATTAGTCTTGCCGTTTATAGTTATCGACACTTTTGGGGGATTTGCATCAGCCCATATCCGATCATTGCCTATTTTGGGCGACGTAAGATCGAGAGTGAACCAGTGTGTATCCGTGGATTCGGGTGTGGACTGCAAATGCGCACGGAGCTTTAAAGGCTCGGTAAGGCTCAGGGATGAAGATGTGTTTTTCGTGAAAGTAAGGCAGTTCCTGCCGTCACGCACAGTTGCGGAGACAGATATGCCGCTGTGACCCGTTGCGGTGTCAAGCAGATCGAATGTTTCGTAGTCATAACCCACATCCGCAAGAACAAACGTAAGGTCACTGATGCTCGTTGCCGGAACAGCGGGAAGATATACCACAACATCGAACTTATCGCCCGCGTTTATCGTGTCCGCAGCCGCGTCGGTATCGGGCTTTGTGAGCGCGATATAAGCGCCCTGGACGTTGTAATCGTCATAAACCGATACCTTTGCAACTGTGTTTTCGGTTGCAGGTGACCAGCCGCTTCGTGAATCGCCTGTGATAGTAACGTTCGGTTCGGTCAGAGTGATATCATAGGTAGATATCACAGCGTTTTCATCGGCGTGCATATCGAAAGTTATAACGTTTCCGGCTGCGGAAAAGTCGAAGCCCTTTGCGCTGACTGTGATTTTACCGTTGCCGTCATCGTTCACGTCGATGTCGCTTATATTTGACGTCCAGCCGTTCTTAGAAAACACCGATGCCGGGTAGTTTACCTTGAAAGACGCGGATTCCGCTTTCTGTGCGACTTCCGGAGAGAAAGCCGGGATAGTTACGGAAACATTGAAGTCATTGCCACGCTTAACACTCTGTTCCGACGGGGAAATACCGCCGTCCGAGAGGGGGTAGCCTGTTACCCACACGCGGGCACTCGTTTTTCCGGCTGTCCACATCGGATTATTTTCCGCATACAGTTCCTGCAGCAGGAAGAAGTTGTCTTTTTCTTCATTATAAGCGGCGGCATCATCCTTTGCCCTCAGCTTGACTTTCAGCGTGAATTCTTCATCAAGTTCGGGTGCATTCTCCCGCAGCGTTACCCCGACATAGCCTGTATCTCCGCTTATGTTGTTATGCCAGTCGAATGTCGAAGGTTCATAAGACGACTGATCGACCGTGAACCGTGAAGCGTCATACTGTATGTCGATGAACGCTCTGCCGGTGCCGGTTCTGTCGGTGGCATCCCATGCTATCAGCGGGACTTTGACCGTCGCGGTAACTTCCTCACCGTTATAGACCTGTGAGGGTTCGACGCTGAGACCTGACTGTTTGTCGTCGATGCGGGGCGGGACACCGCCTATGTTGATTATCGCCCTTTTCTGTGTTACGTATGTTCTCTCTGTGCAGTTCTCCCAGAGTTCTCTCTTTTCACCCGTTTCATAATTGGTAAAGATCGAGACCATGTGAGTGGAGAGATCGATATAAGTCTGTTTCACGCGTGCTGTGGGCAGAACGTGCATATTTGCCCTTATCTTCAGACCGCCGCTTATGTCATACTGAGGGTCTACACCGTTATTGGGCAGAACGACAGCAAAACACGTATTATATGTTTCGGTATCATCAGTCTTAGTGACTACATAATCCGAATACTTGCCCGGAACACTGAAATTCTCGATCGATATGGAATCGCACTGTACGACTTTCGGGTCATAATCCACGCGTATCTCTATGCTGTCTGCCTCTGTGATATCCGGCCAGTCTGACCAGTCGGGCGACTCTACGTTTACGATGAACGAGCCGCCGCGGTCAACTGATGCAGTCTGTACTTTATCAGCAGTGCTTGTAGTAAGGCTCACGCCGATGACGGTATTACCTGCCGCTCCTGTCGGTATTTGCAGAAACGTGCAGAAGATCAGCACCGACAAGATCAAACATATTATTTTTGATCCTTTTACCCTTACCATAATTTTTTACTACCTTTCTTGTTCAATTGACTATTTTACGGATTATTCAGTGCGTCCACCTTATCCTGCCATTCCTGTATCTTGTCTTTTACTTCCTGTATCTTTGCACTGAATATAGAGGGCTGTAATGACAGATATCTGAGTATCTGTGTAGCGTCACGGGTATTGATGTTGTCATCGACAACAGCTGTCGAACCTGATCCCGCTTTGAGCACGTTACCGTACTTGAAAGCGTCACCTGTTTTATTAAAATTCACACCAGAAGTTTCTTTTCCGACAAGGTGTTTTAATATTATCGTGGCATCTTTTGCATTTACCATATTAAGGTGATCAACATCGCCGTATTCCCATATCTCTATAGGATATATTGTGTCGGTCGTTTTAATCACACCATTAAATTTAATATCGCTGCCGTCTTTTGTAATGGTAAGCTGGAATCCTTCTTCATCCCAGTTATAGCTGCTTCCTCTTTTATTCTTGTATGTGCACCACTTGTCAACTAACAGCTTATATGTGCTGGTAGTTCCGGCTTCCGGATAATAGATGCCCTTGAATCTGTACAGGTATGTCTGGACTGCATCACCCGGCACCGAGGTAAGCAGTTCGCCGTTCTCATCATAATAGTTGTTTCTGAATTTGTAGCATAATTTATCGACAGTCGTACCATCGGTAGTAGTAATGCTATAAGTATAGATGTCACATTCGCGGTCGGTGCTGTCAATGGTGATCTTTTTCTTCTTTATCGTCGTAGGGATCGGTTCAAGATTGCCGGGTCTGACTTCCGTGCTGTCATTAAGATAGTTCGAGAACATATATACGTTCATGTCATCATCCGCGTAACCCTTGATATACACATCAAGAGTATCTGTAACCTTGATATTTGTATATAATCCCTTATCTACGTTCTCGGGTTTCCAGATCTGTACAGGGTTCTGACCGTTTCTGTCAAGATAGCTGAAATCTATATCTGTCTCCAACACATTCAAAAGGCTGAAACTTACATCATTATACGTTTCCGATACTTTTACCTTGAATTTCGCTTCAAGGCATTTAAGTCTGCCGGTCCCGTCTGTCTGACCGAAGAAAAGACCGTTCACCTTATGTCTGCCGTTCGTTGTAGCCTTCGCATACAGCTTGCCTGTCGTTGTATCAGCTTTTGCAAGTGTCATGGAACCATGCAGGATATCACCGAGCTTCGGCCAGTTCGCCGCTTCTTCACCCTGGTCAAGATTTTCAAAAATATTCTCGTCACTGTAATACCACTGCTCAAGATCAAATACATCCTTGTCATACAAAATAGTGAATTCCGCGTGGTCAAGACCTCTGTCGGTACCTGTCACAGTCTGCTCATTGCCTTCACCGTCTGTATAATACTGTGTTGCGGGCAGTGAAGATGTCAGATCCGGAACCACCAGTCTGAGCAGCACATAATCATTCTCTGAAACTCCGAGAGTATCTATATCATAAGTATAATCAGGCGAATTATCCGGGCTGTCACCCAGATAGACAAGTTCAAGTCCGCCTTCGGTGATAAGATCACCCTCCGCCGCGCTCGCCTCGATATTAAGACCGCCGTTGTTGTTCCCCTTGAACTCCGCAGGTGCCAAAAGCCCTGCCGCCGCTACCGCAAAAGCGGTCATTGCTGCCATGATTCTTCTTTTCTTCATAATGATTCTTCCTTTCATTTAATTAAGTTTGCGTTCATCCCTGAACGTTTCCAAAAACCGAGGATTTTCCTGCGAGAAAACGCAGTATCTGTGTTGCATCCGCCACCGTAACGCGGTCTCCGCCGGTAACGCACGCCACCAGTATGATATATGCTGTGTTTTCGGCATCTCCCACAACGGACTGTTTGCCTGTGAGATACCTCAGTATTTGCGTTGCATCAAAGGCACTTACCGTGCCGTCACCGTCCACGTCGGCGCGCTTGTTCATCGAGAGATCGACTGCGTTTCCCGACTGTGTACCGGTATATGCGGTGCTCGATACCACAAGTTTTTCGCTGTTCGCGATACATCCGTCGAGCTCCGCCTTTATTGTTACCGTATCACCTATCTCCACTCCGGAGAATGAATATTTCCCGCTGTAGAGTATGACCTCGACATCATTGCGTATCACACGCGCCGATTCGGTCAGCACAACTTCGGCTTCTGACGCATTCCCGCTCCCGTCGGTCAGCGTAACGACGGCTGTTCCGGGTACCCCGTTGGAAGTTATGGTACCTCCGACCGTTGTGACATTGTTGATTATTTTGACAGTTGCGCTTGTTGTCGGGGAATTCCAGCGGTAGTTATAGTCGTAGCTGTTGACGATGCAGCGGGAAAGTTTGAAATCATACTCTCCGAGCTTGGCATCACTTTTCGCCCTCATGACCGCCGAGAACTTGAACCCGTTTTTCAGGCTTATTCCCGACCCGCCGGTCGCATACACGATAGTTGCGAAACCGCCGGAATTGCTGTAATTCGTTTCCGCGCCGGAGATACCGGGGTTCCACGCCGTTATCTCGAAAGCGTCTGTATCGAACAGCAGTCTTATCTCGATAGTATCTATGTAGATGTTGTTTGCGGGAACATCTATATCGACACTGAAACTGCCGCCCTTCTGCACTTTAGCCTGTGAAACGCTTATTCCCCCGGAAGACGTTTCCTCAGCGCCCGCGACCAGCGACATATCCGGCATCATGCCTCTGCCGCCGAAGAAAGTGACCCCGCATAGTGCTGTTGCGAATGCCACTATCGCCGATAATATCCTCTTTTTCTTCATTTGACACATTCCTTTCCGTCATTTTTTGTTGATCCTGCGTTTCCTTTGCCTGCCTTTTCTGAGAAGCAGGAAACACAGTACAAAGGCAGCCGGGAGAGCTATCGCGGCGTTGGTACCCGTATGGGGGTTGCGGGCTCCGCTGCCGGGTCCGACGACCGAAGCCGTCTGCTGTGCCGGCTGTGCCGCACCGGTCGTCATCCCTACGATCAGATACGGCGAAAATCCCGTGGCACGGAACTCAACAAACTTTCCGTCCGCGGACAGAGCGTCCGACGAAACGAGCTGCACAGTGCTGCCGTCGATGTGATACACGCGAAATTCCGTTCCGCTGCCGGCAAGCGCCTTTGGCAGGGGCAATGAGAAGTCAACGTGTCCACCGGGTATCGAGTGCATCTGCCCGCCGTTCCCGTCGTACAGTGTTATATCGAACGCGTAGCTGCCGCGGCCGCTCAACCCGAGGGCTGCAAGCGCTTTATCGGCAAGCTGCTCGCTGTTCTTCGTATTCGTCAGAAGGATATCTATGCTCCCGCTGAAAGTTCCGGTATTCACCGCCGCGGTTATCTTTCCTTCGGTCATATTTTTCAGTTCGCTGTGCATCTTCACCTGCACGGCAGCCTGAGGTGCAGGCTCATCGCCCGACGGAACATCTGCGGTGAAATCAACGGGGCGCAGATCTACAGGCTGATCGTCGGGGATCTCAACTTCTTTCCCCTCGCCGTAAAGGTCAAGTTCCCCGTCAGCGTCCGGTATATCCGGCAGCAGCGTGGTCGTGTCGGCATCCGACTCCACGGGCAGATCGCTGTCGGGGGGCGCTGTGCGTCCGGTGGTGCGGGACGTCGATGACACAGTGACAGGTGCGGCATTCCCGTCCGTTCTTGAAAAAGAAGAGGTCACGAAAGCAGAGGGCGATCCCTGCGAGGTCGTCACTTCGGGTGTTTTGTTCGGCTGTGTGATGCGGGAAGGCTCAGTAACGGAAGTATTCCCGCCCTGTGAGCCCGTATTTTTCCCGATATGTACGGTAACTTCCGTCACGTCGGGCTGCCACACCTCGACGCTGTTGAAACCGCTGTCGTCTATGTATGACAGGGAATGTTCCGTAAGTCTGAACTTGTAGTCTCCGTCGGGAGCACCGCTCTTCACCGCGATCTTCGCACTTTCTGTGCAGCCGCTGCCAAGCCGTATCGCACGGGAAGCGTTGGCGGAAGTCACTACAAAGAAGCCCTCTCCGCTGTTATAAATGCCGTTCGCAATGGTCGGCTCCCAGCTTATCACCTCGAATACAGAGGCATCGAACTCTACTTTTATAAATGCAGAATCTGCGTCCTGTGCCGGGGGAACGGATACCGTAACGGTGAGTTCATCTCCCGGTGCCGCGGAAGATGCAGAGACACTTATGCCGTTTACGCCGGCGGCAAAAATGAAAATATTCAGATGCAAAGCGCTCAATATTACACCGAAAACGAACAATATTAACGCCGCCGAGACAGAAACAGTTCTTTTTATATTCATAGAATGACCGCCATGCAGTGCCGGCAGGGGCGTGCGGCAGGGCATAGTTTCCCCTTTCATAGCTACTTATTCTATTTTATTTTAACACTAAATCCGCTCATAGTCAACTATTTTTTTACTCATTTGTATATTTTGTACAACTTTTTCATAATGTTCATCAATTTACGGGACATAAAGTTACACTTACGGCTTCACTTTTTGTTTGATTTACCCATGAAAAGACAAATTTTCTCCAATTTTGCTCAAAATAAAGCCCGGAACATCTTCCGGGCACATCATATCAATATAACCCCCTCTGAAACAGGCATCAGAGGGCAGCCGAAAAATTACGCTGTCACCGGTTCAAGAGCGGGTCGGCAAGCCCGTTGGCAGCAAACGCCGCAGCTCTGTCACGGCAAGTGCCGCACACTCCGCAGGGCTTGTCACCGCCCTCATAGCAGCTCCATGTCAGCTCAAACGGCACTCCAAGCTCCGTTCCCCTGCGGACAACATCGGCTTTGGTGAGCGAAACGAAAGGTGCAACGACACGAAGCTGTTCGCCGCTGCCGGTGAATATCGCTTCATTCATGGCGTTGTTGAACTTCTCCGAACAATCGGGGTAGGCGTTGCCTGCCGCA
>CAMHBE010000058.1 GCA_946183095.1 uncultured Clostridia bacterium
TCCAGAGCGCGTAGCTCTGGTCCCGGCTGGAAAGCCAGCGCGAACGCGCCGCTGCGCCTGTTTTCGGCGGCGATCTCACTGGTTGGCGTGTGCTTTTCGCCAGTCGGAGTTTGAGACGAACTCTTCGATGAACTGCTCGTTCTCTTTGAGTTCCGCTGCCTTGTATTCCTCTATCTGATGTTCTTCGAGTTTTTCGAGTTTCGATACCTCTTTGGTCGCTTCGATAACGACGTTGAGCTGCTGCTCTATCTTTCGGTTCTGCATGAGTATCTGATGCCGCTTCATGTGCAGTTCCTGATGTTTGGCATTGATATAACGCTTGTGAACGGATATGTCGTTGACGGTAGTCCCCTCCTCGTACATTTCCACAAGACGGCGGTTGAGCGCGGCAAGTTCCGCGAGGATATCTTCAAGTTCGGCTTCGAGCCTTGCAAGGTCGGAACGCAGTTCCGCAAGCGTACCCTTTTCTGTATCGAGGGTCTGTTCGCGGAATTCTTTCAGACGCTGCAAAGTAAATACGAATTTTTTCAAACAGATGCCCCCTTTCACACGTTATCAGCTCACGGCTTCTTTAAGCAGACGGATAGTTTCGTTGAGCGAAAAGCTCTCGTTCGTTTTCTGACACAGAAACGCGTTTATTTTGTCTATCTTTGCAATTGCTTCATCGAGCTTAGGATTCGTTCCCGATTTGTACGCGCCTATCGAAATAAGATCGACATTGGCGTTGTAAATCGACATCAGATTGCGCATCTTGCTCGCGGCATCTTTATGCGCTTCGTCACATATTATCGACATAAGTCGCGATACGCTCGGAAGTATGTCGATAGCGGGATAGTGGTTCTGCGCCGCAATTTTTCGGGAAAGTATGATATGTCCGTCGATGATTCCGCGGACGGTATCGGCTATCGGCTCGTTCGTATCGTCGCCCTCGACAAGCACCGCATATATGCCGGTGATGCTGCCCTTTTCAAAGCAGCCCGCTCGTTCGAGCAGTTTCGGCATCTGCGCGTATATCGACGGTGTGTAACCTCTTGCGATAGGAGGTTCCCCGATAGACAGACCGACCTCGCGGTTCGCCATTGCAAAACGTGTGAGGTTATCCATCATAAGAAGCACGTCTTTGCCTTGTGACATAAAATATTCGGCGACTGCTGTTGCCGTCATGGGACATTTGTATCGCATCATTGCAGGCTGGTCGGAAGTTGCGACAACTACCACCGAACGCGCCATTCCTTCTTCGCCGAGGTCGTTTTCGATGAACTCACGGACTTCTCTGCCACGCTCGCCCACCAGCGCGATAACGTTGATGTCGGCTTTTACCTTGCGGGCGATCATGCCCATAAGCGTACTCTTTCCGACGCCGGAACCCGCGAAAATTCCGATACGCTGACCCTTGCCGAGTGTGAGCAGTCCGTCTATCGCCTTTACGCCGAGTTCTATCGGTTCCGAGATCTTGGGGCGGGTGAGGGGATTTGTCGGTTCGCCGGATATAGAGATGCTGCCGGTGTAGTTTATCTCGCCGCCGCCGTCTATCGGCTCGCCTATTGCGTTGATGATACGCCCGATCATTGCATCGCCGGTCTTTACGCGCAGCTTGTCTCCGGTGTTGTCAACGACGCTCCCGGGACCTACGCCCTCTATATCGGTGTAGGGCATCAGCAGGACTTTTTCTTCCTCGAAGCCTACGACTTCCGCATAGCTGAAGCTCTGCATATCTTTGGCGTATATCCTGCACACGTCACCGATGTTGCAGTCGGGACCCGTCGATTCGATGCTCATGCCGACTATCTTTTCGACCTTGCCCATGTAGCGGTACATATCGAACCCGCCGATCTCCGCTCTGAAACCTTTCAGATCCATAAAAACCTCTTATTGCTGTTATTTGAGATAGCTATATCTTTCTTTACGCCGTCGGTGATGAGAAAGAACAACATTACCATTATATGATTGCCGCAGTAATAATTCTTGATTTAAAACTCTCCCCGCCGCAAGTTTTTTACGACGGGGCGATAATTATGCGTTTTCTATCCGGCTTTCGATATCGTCGTCATCCTGCTCTCTGCCGGTCTTGTACACGACATCCGGGACTGCGGTATCATCATCCGCCGCGCCGTCGGTCGGGAGCTGTTCGTTATCGGCATCATCGGAAGCCTTGCGCCTGCCGCGTTTAGGCTTTGCGGTATCGCGGTTCTCCTGAAGCATATCGCCGATGCTCTTGTCGCGGTATTTGCCTTTGCCGAGCTGCTCCACCATTTTGAGCTGTGTCATGACGCTGGCATCGGTGATCTCCGCGCCGTCGTCTATCAGCAAAGTTCCTGCCGGCATATCTTCGAGTATCTCGATATCGACGTTGCTGCAATTCTTGAACACGTCTTTGAGGAGCTGTTCATCTATCTCGGCTTCTTCCGAAACATCGAGCTTCGAGAGCGTGATCTTGACAGTCTTGCTTGCCTTGTATTTCTTTCCCGCCTCGCGTATCATGCGGGTTATCAGTCCCTTTTCCTTCTGTCCGAGAACACCGAGGGTGATGCGGTTGCAGATATCGAAAATGGTATCAAAGAGCTGGCGTTCGTACTGCATCATGAGGTCGCTCTTGTCGGCTGTCACCTGTTCGGAAAGGTCTTTGAGTTCGACCAGCGTTTCCTTGCATTTTTTCAGCGCCTTGACGTACCCTTCATCGTAGCCTTTCTTCTCGCCTTCCTCGTATGCCTGCTGACGGGCTTCTTCGGTTTGCTTCTTTATTTCGGACTGTGCCTGTTTTTTTATCTGTTCGGCTTCTGTCCTTGCATCGAGAATGGTCTGCTGAGCCATTTGCTTTGTTTTTTCATAGACCTCGGTAGCCTTTTCTCTTGCACGCAGGACAAATTCCTCGGACTCTTTCTCGTATTTGTCACGGATAGCCTCGTATTCCGCAATGAGCTTCTCACGCTCTATGCGGGCTTCTTCGGCGGAAACACGGTTTGATGGATCGTCGTCGCCGCTGTTTGCTTCTTCTTCAAGACGCCGCTTTTCTTCCGCTTCGGCTTCTGCGAGCATTTTCTGCACTGCGGCGCTTGCAATGGAATTGCGGTCATTCTTGAAAATGACTTCATCCACACGTTTGGGGCGTTTGCCGCGTATGGTCTTCATTACCGGCTCGTCGGTATCAAAGCTGCTCACATAGACGTAAGCGCCGACTCTGCCTTTTATAACGCCTCCCGGCATAACACCCCTCCTTTTACAAGATAGTGCGGGTGCAGACGAAAATGCACGTCCGCACCGTGTTTATTATGCGATGATCTCGTCCTCGCCGCCCTTGGATATCGTGAGTTTGCCCTCGTCCTCAAGACGACGGATGATAGCAACGATACGCTGCTGAGCTTCTTCAACGTCACGCATACGGACATTATGCAGGTACTCGACATCGGTCTGGGTGGATTCCTTGTTTCTCGAAGACATATTCGCGTAGATAACTTCCGCGACTTCGGGCGTGGAACCCTTGATAGCGACCGCAAGGTCTTTCGGATCGACCTCTGTGATGAACGCCTGTATGGACATGGAATCGAGGTTGACGATATCCTCGAAAACGAACATTCGGGAACGTATATCGTCCGCGAGTTTCGGGTCACGCAGGTTGAGTTCATCGAAGATGTATTTTTCTGTGCTTCTGTCCACCTTGTTGAGGACATCTGCGATGTAGTTGATACCGCCGACCTCCATGTTCTCGGTAGTCACGATGTTTGCGAACTTCTTTTCAAGTGTCGCTTCAAGGCTCTTTACGACATCCGGCGACGCGGATTCCATTTTGGCGATACGCTCAACGACTTCTATGCGCATTTCTTTCGGAAGTTCCGCGAGTATAGCCGAAGCCTGATCGCTCCTCGCATACGAGAGTATGAGCGCGATAGTCTGGGGATGCTCGTTCTGAACTATCGCCAGCAGGTTTTTATAGTCAGCCTTGCGCACGAACGCGAAGGATTTGGATTTGAGCTGTTTTGTGATCTTATCGAACAGCGAGGAAGCCGCCTGCGGTCCGAATGCCTTTTCGAGTATCTCACGGGCATATTCCACACCGCCCTCGGAGATGACCTTTTGTGTAAGGCATACCTCGTAGAAGTCGTTGAGCACGTCAGTGACGACTTCCACAGGCCAGTAGTCCATTTTTGCTACTTCAAGCGTCAGTTTTTCTATCTCGTCATCGGAAAAGAACTTGAATACCTTTGAAGCGTTTTCCGAACCTATCGCCGAAATGACCATTGCAGCCTTCTGCATCATATTTATATCGGCGGCGCTCTGCGGTGCTGCCTGCTGCTGTTCAGCCATAACGATGATCTCCTTTCTTTAGAAGTGCCCTTTGGTATGTGAAGGAAAATTGGTGCAATATTACGGTTTCAGGGCGGTGCGAATGGGCGGCATGATGATCTCAGAGGCGCCCGATCAACTCACGGAAGCTGCGGGCATCAGCCGTCATCGCCCTTCATCCATGTACGGATGAGCTGTGCAACGATCTCCGGGTTGGAGGTGGAGAAGTCGCGGATCTCCTTCTTCAGAAGTGCGTCACGCGAAGCCTCGTTATCGTCGCCCGACAGGCTCTGGAGCTCGAAGTCGTAATCGTCTCCGCCATCCATTGATGATCTTCTTCTCATTTCTTCCTCGTCTTCTCCGCCGACCGATACGCTCGAAACGGACGCGTTGGACGCCGCGGCGAGTGCCGCAGCACGTCTCATCTTCACGCGCTTCTTGTTCGAGCCTGCCGCCAGCAGTGCTATGACAAGCAGTATTATCAGCAGTGCGCCCAGTGCGATGATGATGAATACCAGAGTTGTTCTGCCGCCCTGTACCACCACGGAGCCGTCGCCCGCGGCGCTGCCGGTTCTGTCGAGACTGAAGTTGGTAGCTCTGAACGTCACCTTTTCGGGTGATGCACCTATCGCGTTTGCGATCAGTCTCTCCCAGCGCTCTTCATCAGCCTGCGAAACGTTTTCCGCATCCTCGTCAACGAGCACAGATGCCGAGATGTTGTCGTAGCTGTAGCCGTCCTTCTGTATCTGCTTTATCGCCTTGTTTACAAGATAATGTATGTCTCTCTGCGCTTCGTAGTAGAACTCGTCGCCGTCGCCGATACGCAGTGTCGGGTAGTCCGGCGAGATGTCGGCGTCAATGGTAGTTCCCACAAGTCCGCCTTCCACGGCATTTCCGCCGCCTGCCGAAACATATTTCTCCTGATCGACCATACCGCCGCGGTTGCCCTCGGAATCTACGGAAGGAGTATATTCGGTGATCTCCGAGACTTCATCGTTGTAGTTGAGCTGAACATCGACTGCCACGCGGTAATCCGTGAACGCGCCGTCGAACAGCTTGTCGAGCTTCTGATACAGTATATCGGAGAGCTCCTTCTGAAATTCCAGTCTTTTGTAGTAAAGTTCCGTCTCGTCCTGGTCATTCAGGTTCGCTTCGACTTTCTCCGTTGTCAGCAGCGCGCCTGTCGAATCGGTGACTGTGATGTTTTCTTCTTCCAGTCCGGGGACCGCAGTCCTGACCAGATGATAGATACCTTCGATCGTATCGACGTTCAGCGGGTGGTCGAGCGTGAGCACTACCGACGCGCCGGCTTCATCCTTTGTACGCGAGATGACGTAATCGTTCGTTTTCGGTATATTCAGCAGCACCAGAGCCGATTTCACGCCGTCGTATGTAGCAAGCGTCGCGCGCAGGTTCTCCTGTAACTGCTGTGTCTGCTTGACGCGCTTGTCGGACTCCGTGGAGAACATACTTACGCCGGTATCCCAGACGTTGTAGTTGAACGTTGACTTCGGATAACCCTGCACCGCGAGCTGTGCCTTGAGCGTATCCACTCTGTCGGCGGGAACGAGTATCTCGCCGGTCGAGCTGTTGAATTTCACCTCATTCTCGCCGAGTCCGAGGTTATTCTGCAATACGCTGACGATCTCCGCCGTTTCCTCTGTGGATGCGCCGCTGTACAGCACGGCATATCGCGTTATCGAACTGAGGATCAGCACAACGATGAGGGAAACGATGATGACTGCCGCGACCGATATTATGATGATGCGCGCGGTCTTGCTCAGACCCGTCCACCGCGTTTTGATCGTCGTTGTGACCTTTCCGAATATTTCTTTGACTTTATCCATATTTTATCTGCCCCGGAGAGGGGCATCACTCCTTCATTTCCGGTACAGCTTCTCGGCTGCACCGCCTCACTTATGCGAGACAGCGTATCCCGCAGATCATATACTCATTCTCATTATCTCGTTATATGCGTCAACGACTGCGTTTTTTATATTTACGAAGAGTTCCGTTGCAACTTCGGCTTTTGCTATATTTATCTGTATCTGTTCGAGGTTATCGGTATCTCCGAGCATGAGGTTCGCCATATCCTCGCTTTTCTGTGCCTGGAGCTCGACTGTCTGATCCCAGAGACCCGTGAGCACATCGACGAATGAAGCGCTGTCTTTTGTATCTTCCGCCGGTTCCGTTACCCTGAGCGGTGCGAGATCGCCGAAAACTCTGTCAACGGCTTCTATCGTGTGGATATTCGGCGACATGGGTATTATCTGCATTTTGACTTATCCTTTCTTATCAGCTGCCCTTTCCGATAGTGAGCGCCTTGTTGGCGATGGACTTCATGCTGTTGAAGATCGTAAGGTTCGCGGTGTACGACTGTGTTGCCGCGAGCATATCTATCTGTTCTTCCGCGACATCGACGTTTGGCAGGTAGTAGTAGCCGTCCTCGTCGGCATCGGGGTGCGTGGGGTCATATACCGGGGTAGGGGGCGTGGGGTCTTCCACGACCTCTGTGAGCAGAACGCCGTCAAGCTCCATGATACGGTCTCTGCCGGCAAGTCCGCGCAGTTCCGCGATACGCTGACCGAGCACGGTCCTGAACTCTATGGAGCTGTAGCTCACGTCATCTGCGCGCCTGAATGTTTTATTTTCGGTAAACACGACATTCTGCCTTACATAAGGTCCGCCCTCGGCAGTCCTCGTGGTGTCGGCATTTGCCACGTTCTGTGCTATAACGTCCATTCTCGCACGCTCGGCGATCATTCCCGAAACGGCGATATCAAGGTTGCTCAAAAAAGCCATATATGGATTCCTTTCAGAAAATATCGGTCTTTGTCATTCATCAGGACTTGCGCATAGCCGCCCTGAGCATGGTGAACTCGGAGTTTACCTGATTTATGAGTGCTTCGTACTGTATCGCGCTTTTGGCGAACAATGCCTGCTGGGTGTCGTTATCGACGTTGTTGCCGTCGGGCTGGTCTTTGGTGGTATTATCGACATGTATCGCCGATGCGAGCTCAAGGCGTTTCTCACCGGTCTTCATCTTGTTTTCGTCGAGTTTATCCTTCAGCACTGCCGCGAAATAGAGATACTTGCAGCGATAATCGGGGGTGTCCTGATTTGCGATGTTCTGCGCTATTATCTGCTGTTGCAGGCTGAGCAGATGAAGTCCTTGTTCCGCTATGCGAAACGATGTTGTATCGAATAAAGCCATACTGTCCTCCGATGACGAAATGCCGGGCAAAATGTGGAAAACCCGCGGGCAAAGTGTTGAAAAACTGAAAAGTGTTTCAACACAAATACAGCCGATAGTATTACATATAAACTTATTATACTACATATCGTCATATTTTTCAATATTTTTTTACAATTTTTTTAAAATTTTTTTGTGGAAAAGATTTCAACACTTTCCACTACTTGACATATCTGTTTCTGTACGGGTCGTAGTGCAGTCTTTCGGGCGGTCTGCGGCGCGGCGCACTGCGCATCACACCAGGCTTTGCGGGCTCGCGGGGCTTTGGCTTCGGGAGAGCGTCGAACCGTTCCTTTGCCTTTTTCAGCGCCGTGCATACCCGCCGCGGACTGCCGAAAAGCGCCGGTATCTCCGCTCCGTCGATCTCCGCGAAGGCTCCGTGGTTGAGCCACCAGCGGTCGAACTCCGCGCTGCCGTCACGGATATGGTAGCCGAGGTCGCGGCTGTCCATGACGTAATGACGCATCTTGCCGCGCAGTACGATCTTTCTTCCGCTGCGGGAAGGGGCGGCGGATACGAAGCTGTCGAAGGGTATGAGGTAAAGCTCGCGTATCACGACTTTTTCGCCGCGCCGGCGTATCTCGCCGGAGTAGATGCTCAGTGCCGCGAACCGCAGCTGTATGTCAAGGAACGTGTATCTGCTGTGCATCGCGGTCTTTTTGTCTGCGGACAGCTTCAGCTTCAGGCATAACGCAAGACCGCCGGCTATTACAGCCGCGGCAGCCGCGAGCGGTCCGGGGGAGAGCGTGCCGCGGGAGGTCAGGATGCCGAAATATGTCACGATGAACGCCGTGAAAGCCGCTCCCGCGCAGGCGGCGGCGATGACAGTCACAGCCGACGCGGCTCTTCTGCCGAAACGGGCTGTGGCGCAATGGAAATACGAGCGCACTGCAACCACCTCCGTTCTGCGATCTTCCCTATACCTATATATAATATATTATACATTCTTTGGGCAAAATAAACAATTTTCAACGTCATGAGCCCTTGTTTTCAACAGGGAAATTTGGTTAAAGCGACGAATGTTATGTGACTTATGACGGTTTTTGCGTTATTCAAAAAAAAATCGTCCTGTGCTATTGACTTTTTTGTGCATTTTAAGGTATAATTGATAATAAGCGATTATGCCCAAAGGGTACGCCCGGAGTCTGAGCGTCATACGGAAAGAAGGGAGGAGAACGCATGATAGATAAAAGCGGGATATTCAAGGTCCGTGTCACCGCAATGGACGGCAAGCTGCTGTTTGAGGCAGACGAAGAGCGCTTCTCCTTCCCGAAGATGTTCATCAATAATATGCCCGTAAACAACATAATAATGATAAAGGGCAAGGATATGCCGGAGATCGCCGCAGATACCGGACTGTATGTCATCGCTTTCATGCGAAGCGGCGACAGGGTCAGATATATCGGACGGGTCAAGATGTCCCTCGATAATCAGATAAATATCCAGATCCGCGATGAGCTCGGTACTCTTATGGAGGAACGCCGGAAATACTATAAGGTCGAGTCCGACCTGCGATGCGTCATAAGCGGCTACGAGAGAGACGGGACGGTGTATGAGTTCGATACCCCCATACTTTCCCGCATCAAGAACGTCAGCATCGGCGGGGCTTTCCTCGAAGGCACCGACCCTCCTTTCAGAAAGGGCGACAACCTGCTTCTGAATTTCAAAGTCGGCAGCGAGATCGTCGGAGCCGTCGTTACCGTGCTGCGATTGCAGCTATACAGCAACGGCACGCTCGAAGGATACGGCTGCCAGTTCACCAACGTCGATCAGAAAATGGAGGGACTGCTCGCGCGGCTCGTCTATGAGATCCAGCAGAAACAAAGGCAGGAAAAGCACGAGAAGGATTTCCGTAAAGAAGAAGGCAAAAAACGGGTCAAGGGAGCTTAGCGGCTCTCGGGATCTTTACCGAAGCGGAAGGGCATGATGCCGCCGCTCAG
>CAMHBE010000059.1 GCA_946183095.1 uncultured Clostridia bacterium
GAAAAGTGATGTCATAATTTTCTTGACAAATACGCCCGTAAGAGATACAATTATAAAAGAATAATCAGGAAGAGGTATCCGCAATGAAAAACTTATGCTTTGAAAACCGTGAGCAGTCATGGCTCAGATTCAACGAGAGAGTGCTTGAAGAAGCCGAAGATGAACGCCTTCCGCTTTGTGAGCGTCTGTCGTTCCTTTCCATATTCCAGAGCAATCTCGACGAGTTCTTTATGGTGAGGATCGGGAGCCTTCACGACATGATGCTCCTCGACAACGAGAGCCGGGATAACAAGACCGGGATGACACCGCAGGAACAGATAGATGCCGCAGTCGCAAGGACCCGCGAATTGTGCGCCAGACGCGAGAATGTTTACAGAAAGCTGATCGACAAACTCGGCGAACAAGGCATAACTCTGCTTAATTTCTCCGAGATCAGCGAAAAGTCAGAAAAGTACCTGCGCGAGATGTTCAAGAACGACTTTTTGCCACTCCTTTCGACCTTTGTTGTAGGCAGAAAGCAGTCTTTCCCGTTCCTGCAGAACAAGGGAATATATGCGGTCGCATCTCTTGCTGCAAAAGGCGGCAAGAATGAAAAGGGCGAAAAGGCGGATAAGATCAAGATAGGTATAGTTCCCTGCGGCAGCAGCGTATTCCCGCGGCTGATACCCGTTCCCGAAAGAACAGGCTGCTTCATGCTTGCCGAAGAGCTTATCCTGCACTGCCTGCCGCTCGTTTTCAGCGGCTACAAGGTAAAACACTCCGCTCTTACAAGGATAACAAGGAATGCCGATATCGACGCGGACAGCATCTACGACGAAGACCTCAACTACCGCGACCACATGGCGGAAGTGGTGAAACTCCGCAAAAAGCTGTGTCCCATAAGGATTGAGGTCACCGGAAATATCGAGCATGAAACGGTGAAAAATCTGTGCGAACAGATAAAGCTCGACAGCAAAATGGTGTTCATGTATAATACGCCCCTCGATGTATCGTTCTTCTCCGGCATCACCGACAAGCTGCGCAGCCGCTCCGAGCTGTTCTACGCACCGCGTCACCCTCAGAAGTCCCCCGAGTTCGACGAGAGCCGTCCGATACTCGATCAGATAGAGGAAGGCGACAAGATGCTGCATTATCCTTACCAGAGCATAAGACCGTTTCTGCGTATGCTCAGCGAAGCCGCTCACGATCCCAGCGTCATCTCCATAAAAATGACGCTCTACCGTCTCGCGTCCGACAGCAAGGTGGTCGAGAGCCTTGTCGAAGCAGCCGAGAACGGCAAGCAGGTGGATGTTCTCGTTGAGCTGAAAGCCCGTTTCGACGAAGAGAACAACATCGAGTGGAGCCGCCGTCTCGAACGTGCGGGATGCCATGTCATATACGGACTTGACGGGCTGAAAGTCCACAGCAAACTCTGTCTGATACTTCGCCGCAAGGATGACGGGATAAAGTACATCACCCAGATAGGCACCGGAAATTACAACGAAAAGACCAGCCGTTTCTACACCGACCTGTCTGTAATGACCGCCGACCCCGATATAGGGCATGAAGCGTCCGCGGTTTTCCAGGCATTGATGCTCGGTGAAACGGTGGATCATGTACAGCATCTTCTTGTTGCGCCCCACTGCCTGCAAAACAAGCTCATTGACCTTATCGACCGTGAGATCGAAAAGCAGAAGCAGGGCGGGAACGGGCATATACGCCTGAAAATGAACAGCCTTACCGACAAGGTGCTCATGGATAAGCTGATAGAAGCAAGCCGCGCAGGCGTTCCCATAGAAATGGTTATACGCGGTATATGCTGTCTGCGCGCGGGAGTTGAGGGATTTACCGACAACGTAAAGGTCATAAGCATAGTCGGGCGCTACCTTGAGCATTCCCGCATCTACATCTTCGGAAACGATGACGACGCGGATATCTATATTTCAAGCGCGGACTGGATGACCCGCAACACTTTGCGCCGCGTGGAAGTCGCACTGCCGGTTTATTCCGAGCATCTGAAAAAGCGTCTGCTCGGTATCTTTGCTCTCATGCAGACCGATAACATACAGGCTCGTGATATGCAGCCCGACGGAAGCTATGTCCGCAGATCTCCGGGCAAGGATAAGACGTTATCGTGTCAGGACCTGCTGTATGATGAAGCCTACAGACAGGCTGCGGAGATCATGTGAAAAGAGAAAAATTATGAACAGACTATGTATGATGATAAGTGAGACGATCCGTCCGAATTTCGAGAATATGCGCATTGCTCTACGTACTTACGACAGGGATGCGATGTTCTGCGGTTCACCGTGCTGGCGCTGGGCATACCACGCCATTCATTCCGCCGACAAGTGGTTCATAGACCCGACTGACTATGAAGAACCCGACTTTCATGAACCGGATATGGATGATCCGGGTGTGCCGTGCACAAAAGTGCTGACAAATGAACAGCTTATGGAGTATCTTGACAGAGTGGAACGCAAGACGCTCGACTATCTTGCTGGATTGACAGATGAGATGCTCTGTGGGTGTCCCGGAAAGTGCAAGTTCACGAGAATGGAGCTTGTGCTGAAACAATACCGTCATTTTATGTGCCACGTCGGGATGCTGAACGGACAGACTGCCGTTCTGACCGGGAAATTCCCCGGCTGGGTATCCGACCCGG
Source organism: uncultured Clostridia bacterium (assembly GCA_946183095.1). Lineage (GTDB taxonomy): Bacteria > Bacillota > Clostridia > Oscillospirales > Ruminococcaceae > Ruminiclostridium_E. Next base: position 2,645 of record CAMHBE010000059.1, read on the forward strand.
ACAGATAGATCATCGTACACACTTTTGCAAAGCATGAAAAGACTCGTAATTGGTATGACCGCGCACGTTGACTCCGGCAAGACGACACTTGCGGAAGCGATGCTGTACACGAGCGGTGCGATACGAAAACTGGGGCGTGTTGACCACGGTGACGCGTTCCTCGATACACATTCCATAGAAAAGAGCCGAGGTATCACGGTATTCGCAAAGCAGGCTGTAATGGAGCTTGACGGGGCGGTGTTCACGCTGCTCGATACGCCCGGTCATGTGGATTTTTCCGCTGAAACGGAGCGTACATTCTCTGTTCTCGATGCGGCAGTTCTCGTTATCAGCGGGACCGACGGCGTGCAGAGCCATACGGAAACGCTGTGGGAGCTGCTGCGAAAGTACAATGTTCCGGTATTCATTTTCGTGAACAAGACGGATATATCACCTTTCGGCAAGGACTATCACCTCGCGGAGCTTACACGCCGTCTGAGCGGCTCCGTGGTCGATTTTACCGCGGAAAAGAGCGAACTTGACGATGCCGCGGCGGTATGCGCCGAACCGCTCATGGAGGAGTATCTTGAAAACGGCAGCATTGCGGAGAGTTCACTTGCAAGAGCTGTTATGAACAGAGAGATATTCCCGTGTCTGTTCGGTTCCGCGCTGAAACTCAAAGGTATCGACAGGCTGACAGACGCGCTGTGCAGATATACCGCAGAGCCTGTACGCTCCGACAGCTTCGGCGCAAGGGTATATAAGATCTCCTCGGAAGATAACACACGGCTCGTTCACATGAAGATAACCGGAGGAACACTGAAAGTCAAGTCGGTGATAGAATGCGGCAGTGACCGTGTTCCCGAGAAAGCCGACCGAATACGCGTTTACTCCGGGAAGAAGTTCGTTACGAAAGACGAGGTCTTTGCGGGTACCGTCTGTGCGGTGGAAGGGCTTCCGTCCGCGTATGCGGGGGAAGGTCTCGGTTCCGAACGCGACACAGTAAAGCCATTCCTTGAGCCTGTCCTGACCTATCGTCTGATATGCCCGGAGGGGTACGACGCGCACACGGTCTATTCGCAGATACGCCGTCTCGGCGAGGAAGACCCTATGCTGCGGATATCATGGAACGACCGGCTGAAAGAGATACACGTAAGCTTAATGGGTGAGATACAGCTCGAAGTGCTGAAAACGCTGATCTCGGACAGGTTCGGACTGGACGTGACATTCGACGAGGGGCGCATCGCCTACAAAGAGACTATCGCCGCAAAAGTCGAAGGTGTCGGGCATTATGAACCGCTGCGGCATTACGCGGAAGTTCACCTGCTCATGGAGCCGCTGCCGCCGGGGAGCGGACTTGTGCTGGGGCGGGATTGCAGCGAGGATAAACTTGCGCTCAACTGGCAGCGTCTTATCCTCACTCACCTTGCCGAAAAACAGCACTGCGGCGTTCTGACAGGTTCGCCGATAACCGATATGAAGATAACCGTTGCAGCCGGCAAGGCGCATCTGAAACACACAGAGGGCGGCGATTTCCGGCAGGCGACATACCGTGCAGTAAGAATGGGGCTTATGAACGCCGAGAGCGTGCTGCTTGAACCGTACTGCGATATAACGCTGGAGATCCCGGACGAGTGTGTGGGACGCGCAATGACCGATCTTCAGCGTCTCGGCGCGGAATTTACCCAGCCCGAAAAGAGCGGTGAACTGTCCGTCATAACAGGAAGTGCGCCGATTGCCGCTATGCGCGGTTATCAGAAGGATGTGGCGGGTTATACCAAGGGGCGCGGAAGTGCTGTATTCGCGTTCAAGGGGTATTTCCCGTGCAAGAATGCAGAAGAGGTCGTCGCCGAAACAGGCTACGACCCGGAGACCGACCTTGAAAATACCGCAGACAGCGTGTTCTGTTCCCACGGGGCGGGATTTGCCGTGAAGTGGCATGAAGTACCTTCGTATATGCACCTGCCGTCGGTGTTGCAGCCAGAAAAGACGTGTGATGAGCCGGAAGCTCCCGTGCGTGTCAGCAAGCCTGTTCCCGCATACGACGACAAGGAGCTCATGGCGATATTCGAGCGCACTTACGGAAAAATAAACCGTGACCCGAGAAATGCGCTCAACACTGTAAAAGAGAAAAAGTTCACAGAGAAGGAATATGTGTACAAGCCGAAGATCACCGGCAAAGAATACCTTCTTGTGGACGGTTACAACATCATTTTCGCGTGGGACGAACTGAACAAACTTGCGGCGGAAGACCTTGACCTTGCAAGAAAAGTGCTCATAGACGCTATGTGCAACTACCGCGGATTTACAAGCTGTGAGCTGATACTGGTTTTCGACGCGTACCGCGTTAAAGGGAATGTCCGCGAAGTTGAAGAAATAAACGGCATATCCGTTATTTACACGAAAGAAGCCGAAACCGCCGATATGTTCATAGAAAAAGCGACGCATGAACTTGCAAAGCATCACCGTGTCCGTGTTGCAACATCCGACCGTCTGGAGCAGATCATCATCCTCGGCAGCGGAGCATACCGTATGTCGGCTACGGAGTTCCATGAAGAGGTGATGCGTGCGGAAAAGGAGATACGGGATATCATTTTCGGCAATAATTCCTCGAACACGATGAAATAGAGGTAATAGGATATGGAAATAAGACGTGCGCGGAATAAAGCAGACCTTGAAGGAAAAGCGTATGTTCATTATCATGCCTGGATTGAAGCTTATACCGGTCTGATAGACCAGTTTTTTCTTGACAGCAGGTCTTATGAACGATCTCTTGAGAGTGCAAACCGTGCTTTTGAAAAAGGATATACAACATATATTGCGGCAGAGAACGGACGTGTTATCGGTTTTGCTGATTTTGGTGCGTACAGGGATAGCGATCTTGATGATGCCGGAGAGATATATGCTATATATGTTCTAAAAGAATATTACGGGCAGGGTGTAGGATATGCACTTTTGACCAAAGCACTGTCTGAGATGCAGGATGTAAAACGCTGTGCTGTATGGGTCATTGCCGGTAATGAGCGTGCTATACAGTTTTATGAACGCTGCGGGTTTGTCCGTGACGCTGCTGAAATGAAACTTATGCTGGGTTCTGAAGTTACTTTGATCAGAATGGTAAAGGAGAATAACTAATGAAGATATGCGGGATAGTTGCGGAGTACAACCCGTTTCACAACGGGCACAAGTACCATATAGACAAAACAAGGGAGCTGTACGGCGCAACACACTTCGTTGCCGTGATGAGCGGTAATTTCACACAGCGCGGCGATGTTGCTGTATTCGATAAGTTCAGGCGGGCGGAGACCGCGCTCAAAAACGGAGTCGATCTTGTTCTGGAACTGCCCGTTCCGTATGCGCTGGGAAGCGCCGAACAGTTCGCGTGGGGAGCGGTCTCCGTGCTCAACTCCCTCGGCTGTGTGGAGATGATAAGTTTCGGCAGCGAATGCGGGGATGTCTCGCTGCTGGAGGAAACTGCCGGAGCTGTGATGTTTGCGCAGCAGAACGACGATTTTTTCATGTATATGCGTTCGGGGGACAGCTATCCGGTGGCATTGCAGAAAACTATCGAGAAATACTACGAAGACGAGATAATCGACGCACTGACCGCTCCGAACAACACTCTTGCGGTGGAGTACCTGAAAGCGCTGGGCGAGTTCGGGTCGGAAATAAAGCCGGTAACGATAAAGCGTGTCGGCACCGATCACGACAGCGGTAAAACGAGCGGTTACTACGCGTCGGCATCACATATACGCAAGGCGCTGCTTGCCGGTGAGGATATCAGCGCTTTTGTGCCTGAAATGCCCATATCCGATATCAGCGAACTTGCGAACATAAGGGAGCTTGAAACGGCGATACTTGCAAAACTGCGCACCATGTCACCGGAAGAACTTGAAAAAGCGCCGAATGTGCTCATGGGGCTTGAGAACCGCATTTACAAAGCCGCGCGGGTGTCCACAAATCTCGCGGAGCTGTATATGCTGATAAAGACGAAACGCTACACAATGGCGCGCATACGCCGTATCATAATGTCGGAGTTTATCGGCATACGCAAGACCGACCTGAAAGCACCTCCGCCGTATATCCGCATACTCGGCATGAATGCACGGGGCAGGGAAGTGCTTTCCGCGGCAAAGACCGAACTGCCGGTCGATACCTCGCTGAAAACGCTTGCGTCATCCGGTCAGAAAGCGGCAAGATGCGCGTTCCTTGAAGCGACTGCCGGTGATCTTTATGCGTTGTCTTTTGCAAAGAAAAAAGTCTGCGGACTTGATTACACCGCAAAACCTGTGATATTGCAGTAACGAATAATATATAGGCTGTACTGCACGCTCTTTGTGCTGTATAGCCTGTATTTGCACTCAATATCATTTCGGTGCAGCGTTAGGCTGCCGCAAGTCCAGAGCGCGCAGCTCTGGTCCCGTCCGGAAGGACAGCGCGAACGCGCCGCTGCACCTGCTTTATTGATACGCAGAAGCCCCTCCGGGATCGGAGGGGCTTTATTTATTGATATTGTGCGGCTTATGCGCCTGCTGCTTCGAGAGCTGCGTTGAGCTCATCTATAGAAGCCTGGATAACTCCGCCGTATTCAGCGCGTGCAGCTGTGAATGTGTTAGCTGTATCGTTGTAGGGTTCCTTGACGATCTTGTCGATAGGAGCTGTACCGTCGGACTTTGCGTTATCGTTGTCGATACCGGTTCTGAAATCGAAGCAAGGTGTGAGAGGAGTATCTGTTACAGAGTAGAGCTGCTCTCTGAACGCCATCTGTGTTTCTGTCCACTTCTCGTTCTCCATGAGCTGAGCTCTGGATGCTTCCTTGACCTTGTCATCCTGCAGCGACAGAACGAGGCACTGGCAGAGAGCCTTGTAGCTGTCATAGTTTGTGGAACCTGCGCAGAGTGCGTAGCCGAATACCTTGTAGCTGTGATAGAACTTGTCAGCCTGAGGATCCTTCGGGCAGGGAACGAAGAATACTTCATCATAATCCCAACCCATCTTCTCGCAGTACTTATGACCGTTGCCCTGATAGAACCAGAAGCCGTCGTCAAAGAACAGTGTGTCGCCGTTCACCCAAGCCTTCTCGTTTACGCTCCAGCCGTTTTCTACGAGCGGATAACGGTAATTCTGAGCGCAGAGGGTGGAGATAACGTTCGCTGCACGTTCAACGTTCGGGTTGTTGAGGTTATTTACAACTCTGCCGTTCTCGATGCCAACGATCGGAACACCTGTGGATGCGAAGAGGAGAGACTGGATGTACCAGCCGTCGCAGACATACTTGTTCTCGCCTGTCTTCTGGAACTTGTCAGCCATGTCAAGGAAAGCGTCCCAATCCCACTCGCCGTTGAGGAACAGCTCATAAGGATCGGTAAGTCCTGCTTCTTCGATAACACTTCTTCTGTAGTAGAGTATCTGTGCGGGATAGAACTCGCAGGGAGCGAGGTAGTGCTTGCCTGCCCATACGAACTGGTCGGAGAGCTCTCTCCAGCCGTCCCACTCGGAGCCGCTCATATCGATGATATCGTCGATGCCCTGGAACATATTCTTATATGCGGGGAGCGGGAAGATATCGTTCTCGAAGGGGAAGATGTCGGGGGGATCGCCTGCTGCGATAGCCGCGCCGAGCTTATCGTATCTCGAAGCGTAGTCAACTACCTTTGATACAACGACTTCATCCTCGGTCTTTTCACCGTAAGCGGTGCTGCCTTCCTCGGGGGTGCCATACTTTGCCTTGAACAGCTCGATAGCAGCCTGAGTATTGTCGATCTTCCAGTTGCCCATGAACACGAGTTTCTTTTCGGGCTTGATAGTTTCGTCAACTTCCACGTTTGTTACCGCGTCCTGTACTTCCGCGTTAGTATCGTATGTAACTATCTCGATAGGAGCGGCGGATGTTGTGGTGGTATCTGCGGGAGCCGCTGTTGTGCTGTCACCGTTTCCGGCAGGAGCAGCGGTATTGTCCGTTCTTCCGCCGCCGCCTCCGCAAGATGCGGCAGACACGATAGTTGCAAGCGATAAAGCCGCTGCAAGTATTTTGCTGAGTTTCTTCATTCTTGTTCCTCCTGTAAAAAAGGTTTGTGCCTGTAATGGTTTACATTCAGGTGCTGAAATTTGGTATAATTTCATTATTATACTTCTTTATTATACACTTAATTATGCAGAAATACAATTGACAATTTTCATAAATGATATTATAATATTTTATGACATTTGCAGTAAAATATTGCCCGTTTTCAGAATGGAGGACAGCAGAATGAAGTACCGCAACCCTATAATAAAAGGTTTTTTCCCCGACCCGTCGATATGCCGCGCGAACGGCAAATATTATCTTGCGGCAAGCTCGTTCCACTATTTTCCGGGAGTACCGCTGTTTGAGAGCGACGATCTTGTGAACTGGACACAGATAGGATATGCGCTGACACGCCCCTCACAGGTCGATCTCGACAGGATATACAGCTCCGGCGGTATTTTCGCTCCTACTCTGCGTTACAATAACGGCAGGTTCTATCTTGTCACCACCAACGATACCGCGCACAAGAACTTCTATGTCTGGACGGATGACATTTACGGAGAGTGGTCGGAGCCTTTGTTCGTCGATCAGGGCGGTATAGACCCGTCACTGCTGTTCGACGACGGAAGAATATATTTCATCAGCAACGGCGAGGATGACAACGGCATTGCCGGCGTGATACAGTGCGAGATAGATATAATCACCGGCAGAAAGCTGACCGCGAGCCGCTGTATATGGCAGGGGTCCGGCGGCAGGTTCCTCGAAAGCCCGCATATGTACAAGATCGGCGGGATGTACTACCTCATGGCAGCGGAG